>NZ_QAIQ01000092.1 GCF_003061105.1 Arthrobacter sp. HMWF013 | reverse complement strand
TGGCTGCACCCCAGCGAAGCGTGCCTCGCCCTGGCGGTGAAGCGGCGTGCGTTCGGACGTGCCCTCAACGGCGCAACCGGGACCGCCGCCGTCGAACGCCGGATCATGGCAGGCAAGCAAGCCGGCCCGTTGCAGCAACCTCCGGTGGCTGCAACAAAAACCGTCCAACCTGAAAGCGGGTCAGAAAACTGATGGAAACCCGATGAGTTCCCAGCGATGAGTGCGCAACGATGACAACTTTGTTGCGCTCTGCAATGGGCCTTTCAGCTGCAACCGCGGCTGGGGCCCGCAGTAAGAAGTAGACGGTTCGTGCCTGGCTCGGTGCGGACCGAGACAGGAGAAATGTGGCCAAGGTCCGCGTACATGAGCTCGCTAAAGAGCTCGGTATTACTTCCAAAGATGCAGTGACAAAACTGCAGGAACTGGGCGAATTCGTTCGCTCCGCCTCGTCAACAATTGAGGCCCCGGTGGTGCGGAAACTCCGCAACGCCTACCCCGACGCCGCGGCAAAAGCTGCAGCTCCGGCAGCCGCGCCCAAGGCGCCTGCCCCGTCGGCAGAAACACGTCCCGCAGCACCGGCCCCCTCGGCTGATTCGCGTCCGGCTGCCCCGGCAGCTCCAGCGGCACCGGCAGCACCTGCTGCTGCAACGCCTGCTGCCGCTGCTCCGGCAGCCGCAGCTCCGGCTGCGCCTGCTGCGCCGGCCGCTCCCGCCGCCGGTGCTCCGGCCTCACCGTTCAGCGGTGCAAAGCCCGGTGCCCGTCCGGCCCCCAAGGCTGAAACCCCGGCCGCTCCCACCCGCCAGGGCTCACCGCAGGGTGGATCCCAGGGTGGCTCGGCACCGCGTCCCGGCGGTCCCCGCCCGGGCAACAACCCGTTCGCCACCTCCCAGGGCATGCCCCGCGGCCGTGGCGGCGACGGGGAACGCGCTCCGCGTCCGGGTAACAACCCGTTCGCACCGTCACAGGGCATGCCCCGGTCCGGTGGAAGCCGTCCCGACGGCGACCGTCCCGGTGGCCCGCGCCCCGCAGCCGGTGCAGGTGGCCCCCGTCCGGGTGGTCCCCGTCCCGCAGCCGGTGCAGGCGGCCCCCGTCCGGGTGGCCCGCGCCCCGCAGCCGGTGCAGGCGGCCCCCGTCCGGCAGGTGCCGGCGGAAACCGTCCTACTCCGGGCATGATGCCCAACCGCACTGAGCGTCCCGCACCGGCTGGTGCAGGACGTCCCGGTGGCGGCGCACGTGGTCCCGGACGCCCCGGTGGCGCACCCGGAACAGGCGGCGCTCCCGGTGCCGGTGGCGGCGCTCCAGCCGGCGGCGGCTTCGGCAAGGGTGGCCGCGGACGCGGTGGCACCCAGGGTGCCTTCGGCAAGGGCGGCGCAGGACGCGGCAAGCAGCGCAAGTCCAAGCGTGCCAAGCGCCAGGAACTCGAGCAGATGAGTGCTCCGTCGCTGGGTGGCGTGAGCGTACCCCGCGGCGACGGCAACACCGTAGTCCGGCTTCGCCGTGGCTCGTCCATCACGGACTTCGCCGACAAGATCGAGGCAAACCCGGCAGCACTGGTAACCGTCCTCTTCCACCTCGGCGAAATGGCTACCGCCACGCAGTCGCTGGATGAGGAAACCTTCGCACTGCTCGGCGAGGAGCTTGGCTACAAGCTCCAGGTTGTGTCCCCGGAGGATGAGGAGCGCGAGCTGCTCTCCGGGTTCGACATCGACTTCGAAGCCGAACTTGAAGCCGAAGGCGACGAAGACCTCGAGGCACGTCCTCCCGTTGTCACCGTCATGGGCCACGTCGACCACGGTAAGACCCGCCTGCTCGATGCCATCCGCAAGTCCGACGTTATGGCGGGCGAGCACGGCGGCATCACGCAGCACATCGGTGCTTACCAGGTCACGCACAACCATGAAGGCACCGATCGCAAGATCACCTTCATCGATACACCGGGCCACGAGGCGTTCACCGCCATGCGTGCCCGTGGTGCGAAGGTCACTGACATCGCCATCCTGGTGGTCGCAGCGGACGACGGCGTGATGCCGCAGACCGTTGAAGCCCTCAACCACGCCCAGGCAGCAAACGTGCCGATCGTGGTGGCTGTGAACAAGATCGACAAGGAAGGCGCCAACCCGGAGAAGGTCCGCGGCCAGCTGACCGAGTACGGCCTGGTTCCCGAAGAGTACGGTGGCGACACCATGTTCGTTGAGGTCTCTGCCCGCCAGAACCTCAACATCGACGAGCTGCTCGAGGCCGTCCTGCTCACCGCAGACGCCGCCCTGGACATGCGCGCCAACCCGAACAAGGACGCCCGCGGTATCGCGATCGAAGCCAACCTGGACAAGGGCCGCGGTTCCGTTGCCACCGTCCTGGTGCAGTCCGGTACCCTGCACGTCGGCGACACCATCGTGGCAGGCACGGCCCACGGCCGCGTCCGTGCGATGTTCGACGACGACGGCAGCGTCCTGACCGAGGCAGGCCCGTCCCGCCCCGTGCAGGTCCTGGGTCTGTCCAACGTCCCGCGCGCCGGCGACACCTTCTTCGTGACCGCTGACGAGCGTACCGCCCGCCAGATCGCCGAGAAGCGTGAAGCAGCCGACCGCAACGCAGCCCTCGCCAAGCGCCGCAAGCGCATCAGCCTCGAAGACTTCGACCAGGCTGTGGCCGACGGCAAGATCGACACCCTCAACCTCATCCTCAAGGGTGACGTGTCCGGTGCCGTGGAAGCCCTCGAAGACGCCCTGCTCAAGATCGATGTCGGCGAAGGCGTGCAGCTGCGCGTCATCCACCGCGGTGTTGGTGCCATCACGCAGAACGACGTCAACCTGGCAACAGTGGACAGCGCCGTTATCATCGGCTTCAACGTCAAGCCTGCCGAGCGGGTTGCCGAACTGGCAGACCGCGAAGGCGTGGACATGCGCTTCTACTCCGTCATCTACGCAGCAATCGATGACATCGAAGCAGCCCTCAAGGGCATGCTCAAGCCGGAGTACGAAGAAGTCCAGCTGGGTACCGCCGAGGTCCGCGAAGTCTTCCGCTCTTCCAAGTTCGGAAACATCGCCGGTTCCATCGTTCGCTCGGGCATCATCCGACGCAACACGAAGGCCCGCATCAGCCGCGACGGCAAGATCATCGGTGACAACCTCACCGTTGAGACGCTCAAGCGCTTCAAGGACGACGCCACTGAGGTCCGCACGGACTTCGAGTGTGGTATCGGTCTTGGTTCGTTCAACGACATCACCGAAGGCGACATCATTGAGACCTTCGAGATGCGCGAAAAGCCGCGCGTCTAAGTTCGTTGCTTTCGCAGGTGGGGCCGCTGGGATTTTCCGGCGGCCGTCGTCGTAGACTCGCCTTAGGTGCGTGGCATCAAAACCCAACAGTTGTGCGGGCCCGTTCCGGTGCCGTCGTACATCCAAATTTTTAGGAGTGGAAATGGCTGATCCCGCACGGGCTGCCAAGTTGGCGCAGCGGATTAAGGTTGTTGTTGCGGAGGCTCTGGGCCGGAAGGTTAAGGATCCCCGGCTGGAGGGCATTACTGTGACCGATGCCCGCGTGACCAATGATCTGCAGCACGCCACGATCTACTACACCGTTTTCGGTGACCAGGCTGTCCAGGCTGACGCTGCCAAGGGACTGGAAAAGGCCAAGGGGGTGCTGCGCCAGGAAGTTGGACGCAACATCACCGTCCGCCTGACGCCCACGCTGGAATTTGTGGCTGACCAGATCCCGGTCAACGCCTCGAACCTGGAGGAACTCCTCCGGGCCGCCAAGAAGCGCGACGCCGAGGTGGCGGCGCTGGCTGCCAGCGCCAAGCACGCCGGCGACGCCGACCCTTACAAGAGCGACATCCCCGAGGACGTCGAAATTGACGAGGACGACTTCGACGAAGAGGACATTGACCTCACCGACGACGAAGAGCTCGACGAAGACGGCTCCAAGTAGAAGCTGGTTCCCAGCAGAATGCCCGGACCGCAGTTGCGGTCCGGGCCTTCTGCTTCCCAGAAAACCTCGTTTAGCTCTACCTGCTGATATCGGTTTTCAGCACGGTTCCGGTCGGTTCCCCGAAGCTGAAGCCGGCCGTGGCATAGAGGGTGTCCCCGTTCAGCTCGACTGTCGCGGGTCCGTCGACAGCCAGGAATTGTGAACCCTCGCGGGTCCAGGCATCGATCTTCACAATCTCGTTGCCGAACATCGATGCTGCGTAGACGTCCCCGTGGTCCGATACTGCAATGCCGGTCGGGCTCAGGATGTCCTCAGCCCATAGGCATGTGTGTCCGGTCCAAGGATTGACCCGGAACACTGCCCCGCGGGCGCCCAGGGAAGGATCCTCCGGACCGCCGGGGAGCGACGAAACGTAAAGCCACCCGTCCGGGCCGAACTCGACATCCGTCGGGACAGACTCAAACGCATACTCCTTGCCAACCACGCAAGCAGGGGCTTCGACGGTTCCTCCTGCCATGTCGATAGGGATCCTCGTACCGGCAGGGATGACAGCCGGCCGGGGCGGAAGGACAGCGAGCGTCGAGACATCACCGGAATCAAGGTCGACTTCGAGGATGGCGTTCATGCCGGCGTCAGCGATATAGGCTGTGGAGCCTTTGACTTCGGTGGCATAGGGATGGGAATCCACTGCCCCTTTGTACTGGGCCGGCGGGAAAGCCGGCCATTGCTGCAGGCAATCAGCCGGGACATCGGAGCCGAAGCCATACTCCTGGTCACCGTCCGGGTTGTTGGTGCGCTCGTAGCCGGCGAGGTCTGCGATAGTACGGACCTCGCCCGATTCGTCGATGGACTTCAGGTAGCCCTCGAGCGCATCTGGATTGCCGCCACCGGCTCCTACGCTCTCCAGGAAGTACGTCGTCCCGCGCCGGGTTTCTACACCACCGACGTCCCAATCTGCCTTCGTATAGACGGTGGCCAGTTGTCCGTCATCCTCCACACGGTCAAGCTTGCCCACAAAGTTCTGGGTCACCAGGACGGAACCGTCTCTGCCGACAGCGAGGCTCAACGGTGTGACCAGCCCGTCGGCCAGGATCTTCGGATCAGGTGATGATGATGAGCCTGCAGATGCCGGCCCGACAGGAATGACTAACGCCGCTGCAGCAAGGCATGCGGCCCAGGGAAACTTCTTCTTCATTGCAACTCCTGAAGTGCGCCCCGCAGGACGGGGCCGGGCAATGAGACCAAAGCAGATATGGATTTACGCAGTCCCTCTGGGCGCAAGATTAGTCCTCTGTGCCGATGGCGTCGACGTAAATTCCCCCTTCTAAGCCCCCTAATTTTGACCCTGAACTGCAGCGGCGTGGCTAGGATCTAGCTATGACCCAAGCGAGCGGGAACCACGGTGCCACCCGATACCTGCAACAGGCCGTTGAGCTGGCCATCCGGAACGTCGCCGAGGGCGGGGGACCCTTCGCGGCACTCGTGGTGACAGCCGATGGACGCTCCTACGAGGGCATCAACCGCGTCACCCGCGACAACGATCCCACGGCGCACGCCGAAGTCGTGGCCATCCGCACCGCCGCCGCGGCCAGCGCCAACTTCGACCTCAGCGGAGCCGTGCTTTACACCAGCTGCGAGCCGTGCCCGTTGTGCCTGGCGGCCGCGCTTTGGGCCCGCATTGACCGCGTGTACTTCGCCGCTGACCGTCACGGCGCAGCCGCAGCCGGCTTCGACGACGCAGTGTTCTATGAATACTTCGACGGAACCAGGCCGGAACTGCTGCCCGTGGCACACGAGCCGATTCCGACGTCGGACCTTCCGTTTGACGCCTGGCGGAACAACGCCGAACGAACCGAATACTGAACCGGAGGCGTCGTGCCTGCAGCAGCCGTGGAACCAACCCTGATCACATGCCCCACGTGCGGGAAGACCAACCGGGTCCCCGCCGCCGCAGCCGGCCGTCCGCGCTGTGGAAGCTGCCGGTCTGACCTGCCCTGGATCGTCAACGCCGGTGACGGCGATTTTGCCGTGGTGGCGGAACAGTCCCCGGTCCCGGCCCTCATCGACTTCTGGGCCGCCTGGTGCGGTCCCTGCCGGATGGTGAGCCCGGTCCTTGACAGGATTGCCAGGGAACGGGCTGGTCAGATCAAGCTCGTCAAGGTTGATGTTGACAGGGCTCCACAGCTGTCCCGGCGGTTCGACATCCAGGCAATTCCAACACTGATGATCATCGACAACGGCAAAGTGGTGGCCACCCAGACAGGCGCTGCCCCCGCCGAAGCCCTGCGCTCGTGGCTTGATCAAGCGCTCCGCTGAGCGCCGATATACTGGGAAGCGTGCTTTCTGGACTGGTGATAGTGGACAAACCGCAGGGATGGACCAGCCATGATGTGGTTGGTCGGATGCGTCGCATCGCCGGAACCCGGAAAGTGGGGCACGCCGGCACGCTCGATCCCATGGCCACCGGTGTGCTGGTGGTGGGCATCAACAAGGCCACCCGCCTCCTGACGTACATCGTGGGCACGTCCAAGACGTATACAGCCACCATCCGTCTGGGCCAATCCACCATCACGGACGACGCCGAAGGCGACGTCATTGCCTCCGTCAGCACCGCCGGGGTCACCGATGCGGCAGTCCACGACGGCGTCGCCGCCCTCACCGGGCAGATCCAGCAGGTGCCCAGCAGTGTCAGCGCCATCAAAGTCAACGGTGAACGCGCCTATGCCAGGGTCCGGTCAGGCGAGGAAGTGAAACTCGCGGCCCGGCCCGTCACCATCCACCGTTTCGAGATCCACGGCATCAGCCGGGAACCCGGCAGCGACGTCCTGGACGTCGAGGTCACAGTGGAGTGCTCATCCGGGACCTACATCCGGGCACTCGCCCGCGACCTTGGCGACGGGCTCGGAGTGGGTGGCCACCTCACGGCCCTCCGCCGGACCCACGTTGGACCTTATTCGCTGGACCAGGCCCGCACCCTGGAGCAGCTTGCCGAGGAGCTTGAGGTCCTGGAAATGTCGCAGGCAGCCCGGGCGCTGATGCCCAACCGCGAACTCACGGCAGAGGAAACCACCGAGATCTCCTTTGGCCGGCGGATCGCCGCAGGAGCGGAGACGGGCAGCCTGGCGGCCACCACCGAGCACCCGGCAGCGGCGTTCGCCCCGGACGGCAGCCTGGTGGCCCTGCTCGCAGATACCGGCAGCTATGCGAAACCGGTACTTGTCTTTGCACCCGGCAATGCCAGCCAGGATTCCTGAGCATGGACGCCTATTTCTACATCATCCTGACCGTCGGCCTCATCTCAAGCGGTATCTGCCTGATGGCGGGCATCCTGAAAAAAGCTCCGAACGACGTCACCATCCTGTCAGTGGCCGCCGTCGAGCTCGCGTTGGTGGTGTATCTGGTGGGTTCCATCGTCAGGGTGATCGCGGGCGAGCCGATCGCCGGCGAAGCCTGGGAGTTCTGGGGATACCTGGCCACGGCCATGCTCCTGCCACCGGCGGCCGTCTACTGGTCCATCCTGGAACGGACCCGCTGGAGCAACTTTGTCCTGGCCGCCGTCGGCGTAACCGCCTTGGTGATGGCCGCCCGAATGAACCAGATCTGGTACTGAAATGGAAGAAGCCCGCAACGTGAACGCACCGAAGACAGGCGCCACCCCTGGAACCACGGCCGTCAAAGCAGGCGGCAAGGACACCAGAAACACGGGCCCCGGACGCCTTCTCATTGCTGTCTACGCGGTGTTTGCCATCTCAGCCACCGCCCGCGCCGGCTACCAGATCCTGACCAAGTTCTCTGAGGCCCCGCTGGCCTACCTGTTGTCCGCCTTCGCCGCCGTCGTATACCTGGTGGCCACAGTGTCCCTGGCCAAGCCGGGCCGCACCTGGTTCAAGGTCTCGGTAGTCGCCGTGCTGGTGGAGCTCGTGGGAGTGCTGGTGGTGGGGGCCCTGAGCGTTTTCGACCCCGTGCAGTTCCCTCACGAAACGGTGTGGTCGCTGTTCGGCCGCGGCTACGCCTTCATCCCGCTGCTGCTGCCCATACTGGGGCTGGTGTGGCTGTACCGCCGGCGGCCGGGCAAGATCCCGGCCACCGCTTAAGGGCAAGGTCCCGGCCGCCGGC
>NZ_QAIQ01000698.1 GCF_003061105.1 Arthrobacter sp. HMWF013 | reverse complement strand
CCGGTGGCTGAATCGTCGGCGCCTGAACCACCCTGGGCTAACTCGCCCGGGACGGAACCGTCAGGAGATGTGCCGGGTGCTTTCTCCAACGGCTCCGCAGGGACCAGCATTGCGGTGAGGTTGGTCAGCGCATCGGGGCTCTGGGCGGCTGTTGCGGTGAGCCCGGTGAGGATTGCTGCAGCTGCGGCCACGGCCGTCAGCCGAACCGAGGCGCTCGGGCCATGGGCTCCGCCCCTGGCGCTGTGCGAACCACCTGCGGAGTGAACTGTACCGTTCTTTCGAGACCAGCTGGGATGGCGTCCGGCAACTGACAGCGCGCCCGCGGCCACACTGGCAACGTCTGGCTGAACAGGCTCGGCGCTCAACGGATCAGTGATCGCATCGAGCTGCAGCATGGACACAGCCGCACCAAGGCAGATGGACGATTTGGGATCCGCGTCCACGGCAATGGGCCGGTCCAGCTGTTCCGAAATCACCTGCGCCACCAGCGGTATTCGCGACGATCCGCCAATCAGCAGCACGGCCGAGAGGTCAGCCGGCGTGAGCCCGAGCTCCTGCAGCGAACTCTCCAGGGCGTCCACGGTCTCCCGGATGGGCGCGTCAATCATGGCTTCAAACTCGGAGCGGACCAGCCGGACCTGGTGCTGGACACCCGGAAGCAGGACCGAGATGTTCGCCTCGCTGTCGGAGGAGAGGGCCTCCTTGGCTTCAACACACTCCCGCCGCAGCCGGGCAAGGGCAGCCAGTGTGCCGGGCGCGGCCGGGTCAACGCCGGTAAGGACCTCTCCCGCGTGCTCGGCTACATGCCTAAAGACGGCAGCATCGAAATCCGCGCCGCCCAGCCCCTCAATCCCCTCAGGACGGCCTACCAGCTCGAACTGGCCGGCTCCGACTTTCCGGAGCACAGCCGTGTCAAAAGTTCCGCCGCCGAGATCGTAGACGGCAATGATGCTGCCATTTTCCACCCGCACCTGCGAGGCGTAGTGCAGCGCAGCAGCAACAGGCTCGCTGACCAGGGTGACTTTGGTGAGGCCCTTGGCGGCAAGGGCGCGGAGGATCAGTTCTGTTCGGTGCGCGCCCCAGGAGGCGGGGTGGGATAAGACAATGTCCGACGGCGGTGCGCCCTCGCGTTCCTCGGCGCGGTCCACGACCCAGCGTGCCATGGTGGCGAAGACTTCCTCGGCCGGAAGAGACAGGGTGCCGACGGAAATCGGGACTTCGTCCCCCACCCGGCGCTTGAACTCGCGTATAACGCGTTCGGGGCTGTCAAGGCCTCGGCGCTCGGCAGCCTCCCCACGAGGATTGGCCCTGCCTCCGGGTAGTACACCACGGAAGGCACAGCCATGCCACGGAGACCCAACGGAAGGCTCTCCGGGACTCTCTGTTCATCAGTTCGGACAACGGCGGCGGCTGTGAAGCTGGTCCCGACATCTATGGCGAGAACATAACTCATAGGAACCTCGGCAAGAACGCTGCGAGTTGTCTGCAAGCTTCATCACGGACAACTCCAACCAAGGTAGCACCACCGTGTTCCCGGCAACACCCTTATTCCTACATCGATTGGTCTATTAAGTTGCGCCCTTCAGGGCCGCGGGAGAAACCCCAGTTCAGAGGCCCGAGTAGGAGTGGAGCCCGTTAAAGAACTGGTTGACGATGGTGAAATTGAAGACGACACACAGGTAGCCAACGATCGAGAGCCAGGCGGCGCGGGTGCCGGTCCAGCCTCGGGTGGCACGGGCGTGCAGGTAGCCTGCGTACACCACCCAGATCACGAACGTCCACACTTCCTTGGTGTCCCAGCCCCAAAAGCGGCCCCAGGCTTTTTCCGCCCAGATGGCGCCGAACATCAGGGTGAAGGTCCAGCCAATAAAGGCGATGGCGTTGATCCGGTAGGACAGGTTTTCCAGGCTCAGGGCGGAGGGCACCAGCCGCATAAATCCGAGCTTGTCCGCACCGCCGGAAGCAATGGTTTTCTGCCGGTGCGACTGAACCAACTGAAGGGCGGACATGGCGAAGGTGAGCGTGAAAAGCGCAGAGGACAGCACTGCGATGGAGACGTGGATGATCAGCCAGTAGCTCTGCAGCGCCGGAACCAGGTGACCCACAGGGGTCCAGTAGGCAACTGAGGCAGCCACCAGCATGATGATGGCCAGCCCCACCACAAACGTGCCGAGGAACCTCAGGTCGCGGCGGATCAACACCAGCAGGAACACGGCCACGGCCACAAAAGCTCCCGTGGTGAGGAATTCATACATGTTGCCCCACGGCACGCGCCCTGCACCCAGCGCCCGGGTGATCACACCGGCTGCATGGATCAACGCACCGAGGACGGTCAGTGCCACGGCCACCCGCGCGGGCGCGCGGCGCTCGGCTGAGTAGCGCATGTCGGCGTCAGCGGTCAGTCCGGTCCCCGAAGCGTCGCCCTTATTGGAAACGGACGACGACGGCCGCTCGGCCCGGCCCACAGGTCCGGCCAGGTGCGAGGACCCGGCCCTGTCCCCTGCCGCGCCTGCGTCAAAGGCTGCACCGGCCGAAGACGCGCCGGCCATCGCGGGCACCTTGGCGCCCGCGGCAGCGGCAGCCTTCAGGTCAATAGCGCGCAGCGCTTTGCTGCTCTTCGCGAGGTCCCAGGCGAAGGCGATGAAGGCCACGGTGTACGTGCCGGCGGCGAGCAGCATAAAAAGCTCGCTGTACTGGCCCATGGTTTCGTTGATGGCGAAAGGCATTACTGGTCCTTTGTGGGTCCGGCGGGGCCGGCGGGGATGGTGAGCGAGTCTGCGCCATTATCGTCCTGGCGGCTGGGAGTTTGCTGGGGATCGCCCTGCTCATCGGCAGCGTCCGGCTGGAGCTGCCATTCATCGGCGAGAAGCTTGCGGATGGTGGCCGCTTCGGCGGCGAGGCGGTGGTCTTCACCGCGGGCCAGGAGGCCGTATTCCACCATGGTCCGGCCGTCGTCGTGGGTCCCGGTCCGGACCCAGACGCGGCGGCGGTTGACGTACAGGGAGACGATGAGCCCGGCCACGGCCAGCAGCGCGA
>NZ_QAIQ01000697.1 GCF_003061105.1 Arthrobacter sp. HMWF013 | reverse complement strand
CCGACTATGCCACGAAGGTGGATACGCAGTGGACCAAGGACGATGGCAAAGGGGCGGACGCTTATGGAGACGGCTACTTCCGCTCAGGCATTGGCAAGGCGATTATGTATGAGACGTTGCGCTCCCAAGTGCTCAAGCAGGATTGGTACAGAGCGGCTCCCGGCTATCTCGCGAACATAGTTGCATACGCGATCTCTCGCCTTGCCTTTGAAATTGGAGTCCAGTTCCGCGGAGCCAACTTCGACTTCGATCGAGTCTGGCAGCGCCAGGCGGTAAGTGCGTCGACGCTTGCGGCGCTCATCGAGATCGCGCAGGCGGCGCAGCAGCACCTAACCGACCCGAATCGCCCCCAGGCAAACGTGACTCAGTGGGCGAAGCAGCAGGCATGCTGGGAGGGATTCAAGAAGGTCGGCGTCCGACTCGGTGGTGGCATCGGGAACGACCTCCTCGCCGTTCACGAGACCCGGGGGCAAGCTGCCGACGACCGGAAGCAACGCGCGATGGACACTGGCTTCGAGGCAGTCGCGCGCGTCCTTGGCGTCAAACCACACGTGTGGGAAACGGTCTATGGGGCTCGAGTCCCGATGTCCCCCACCGAGAAGGATCTCGTGGTGATGTTTGGCCTTCGGCAGGGGAAGGTCCCCTCGGAGCGTCAAGGGGCCGTTCTCCTGCGACTACTGGGTCGAATGGCCGAAAGCGGAATCATCGGGAGCGACAGCTTTTAGCCGTAGTAGATTGCTTCTCGAGTAGCTGGTCCTTCTGCGCCAACCCACGAACGACCTGACCCAGGTACACTCGTACTCCACGGATGGGCCGGGCCTCCTGGCCCAGAGCTAAGCACCGAAGAGGACAAATCCGCCAAAACCGCGAGCACCTCATTGGCAGCCCGTGAACGGCTGGTGGCCTCATTCTCCGATGAGAATATCTGGATCCCATGTCTACCCTGCGCGGATTCGTGTGACTATGGCCGATTTCCCCACGCCTTAGGAGCGTCTACGGGGTTTGAGCCGGTCGAAAACAACGGCCGAAGTTCTTGTCCGGATATGCAGAATCTGGCGCGACTTAAGCTGGCATATCTGGACAAAAACGATGTACCCGCCCTCCCCTGGCCGCCGTTGAAGACCTGCTCACGCCCGTCCGGAAGCGCGCTGCTGGAGGGTGCCACAGTGTTGGTGCGCGGCCAACAATCCCCGCTCATAAGCGTCCAGGGCCGCGCGGTAAGCCAAGTAGCGCGGATTTGCCCGTCCGGCCAGCCGGCCCAGTGCCTCGACACCCTCCGCGTCCCCGCACCCCATATCCCTGGACAACCACCTCACCACAAGGTTGGCATCCCCACTGGACCGCACCGCAGAGCCAACAGCCAGGTCCGGCTGGTCCCGCAGCAGTTGCACCGCCAGAACGCCGGACCGGCTGAGCAGGGGAGCGGTGTACGCCTCGAGCGCTTCGGCCACCCGTCCCTCGCGCAGCAGCCGCAGCACCCGCCCCGAATCCGAGCACCCAGCCAGCCCGACAGCCAGCCGGTACGGGTTCGACTCCACAGCATCGCCCAGCATCGAGCGGACACGGAACATCTCCGTCCGGATGGCCTGCGGTGTGCCGGCATCGCCGTGCAGCTCGTATGCCAGCTCGTCGGCGCTCCACCCCTGCGACCGGGAATCAAGCAGCGCCAGGATCTCCGCGCGTCGCTGCGTCAGCGGCACCCGGCTCCCATCCGCGAACACCGCCGCGGGCCTGTCGCCCAGCAGCTCCAGCCAGGAAACCGCAACACAAGGCCGCCGGTCACCCGGCCGGGACGCATGCACGGGAGAGGCCGCACCTAAGGAGGTGCCGCCGTCGGACGTTCCCAGCAGGGACTCCGCCACGCGCACCGCGCACCGCACCATCCGTAGCGTGTCCGCGCTGATGGTGTCCAGCGGTCCTGAAACGTCCAGCACGCCGAGCAGCGCGCCGGTGACC
>NZ_QAIQ01000696.1 GCF_003061105.1 Arthrobacter sp. HMWF013 | reverse complement strand
TGATATTCCACCCTTGAGCACCCGCCGCAGAACAATCGTCTGCGCAACGGGCATATACTCCTGACAACCCCACCACACGGACATACATCCGGCAGGATGGTTGTAGGTGCTCCTTAGAAAGGAGGTGATCCAGCCGCACCTTCCGGTACGGCTACCTTGTTACGACTTAGTCCCAATCGCCAGTCCCACCTTCGACAGCTCCCTCCCACAAGGGGTTAGGCCACCGGCTTCGGGTGTTACCAACTTTCGTGACTTGACGGGCGGTGTGTACAAGGCCCGGGAACGTATTCACCGCAGCGTTGCTGATCTGCGATTACTAGCGACTCCGACTTCATGGGGTCGAGTTGCAGACCCCAATCCGAACTGAGACCGGCTTTTTGGGATTAGCTCCACCTCACAGTATCGCAACCCTTTGTACCGGCCATTGTAGCATGCGTGAAGCCCAAGACATAAGGGGCATGATGATTTGACGTCGTCCCCACCTTCCTCCGAGTTGACCCCGGCAGTCTCCTATGAGTCCCCGCCATAACGCGCTGGCAACATAGAACGAGGGTTGCGCTCGTTGCGGGACTTAACCCAACATCTCACGACACGAGCTGACGACAACCATGCACCACCTGTGAACCGACCGCAAGCGGG
This sequence comes from Arthrobacter sp. HMWF013, assembly GCF_003061105.1. Lineage (GTDB taxonomy): Bacteria > Actinomycetota > Actinomycetes > Actinomycetales > Micrococcaceae > Arthrobacter. The sequence goes on along the minus strand of NZ_QAIQ01000696.1, from coordinate 1,189 downwards.
GCACCTGTTTCCAGGTATTTCCAGTCCATGTCAAGCCTTGGTAAGGTTCTTCGCGTTGCATCGAATTAATCCGCATGCTCCGCCGCTTGTGCGGGCCCCCGTCAATTCCTTTGAGTTTTAGCCTTGCGGCCGTACTCCCCAGGCGGGGCACTTAATGCGTTAGCTACGGCGCGGAAAACGTGGAATGTCCCCCACACCTAGTGCCCAACGTTTACGGCATGGACTACCAGGGTATCTAATCCTGTTCGCTCCCCATGCTTTCGCTCCTCAGCGTCAGTTAATGCCCAGAGACCTGCCTTCGCCATCGGTGTTCCTCCTGATATCTGCGCATTTCACCGCTACACCAGGAATTCCAGTCTCCCCTACATCACTCTAGTCTGCCCGTACCCACCGCAGATCCGGAGTTGAGCCCCGGACTTTCACGGCAGACGCGACAAACCGCCTACGAGCTCTTTACGCCCAATAATTCCGGATAACGCTTGCGCCCTACGTATTACCGCGGCTGCTGGCACGTAGTTAGCCGGCGCTTCTTCTGCAGGTACCGTCACTTTCGCTTCTTCCCTACTGAAAGAGGTTTACAACCCGAAGGCCGTCATCCCTCACGCGGCGTCGCTGCATCAGGCTTGCGCCCATTGTGCAATATTCCCCACTGCTGCCTCCCGTAGGAGTCTGGGCCGTGTCTCAGTCCCAGTGTGGCCGGTCACCCTCTCAGGCCGGCTACCCGTCGTCGCCTTGGTGAGCCATTACCTCACCAACAAGCTGATAGGCCGCGAGTCCATCCAAAACCACAAAAAGCTTTCCACCCCCCACCATGCGATGAGGAGTCATATCCGGTATTAGACCCAGTTTCCCAGGCTTATCCCAGAGTTAAGGGCAGGTTACTCACGTGTTACTCACCCGTTCGCCACTAATCCACCAGCAAGCTGGCATCATCGTTCGACTTGCATGTGTTAAGCACGCCGCCAGCGTTCATCCTGAGCCAGGATCAAACTCTCCGTTGAAGTAAAACAAAAACGAACACAACCACCAGCCCCGGGAAAACGGGACAAAACGGCTGCAAAATTTGAAACCAGCTGTAAAAACCAAACACCATCCACGGGGTGGACAGGCCTGGCCAAAACAACCAATCAATAAAACAATTGGTATCAACAAACTTGGCACACTATTGAGTTCTCAAACAACAGACACA
>NZ_QAIQ01000695.1 GCF_003061105.1 Arthrobacter sp. HMWF013 | reverse complement strand
TCTTCAACACCATGAGCATTTTCCTGCTCTCGGCCGTCCCGCAGCTCGCCGTCGCGCTGTTCCTGGCTGCGGTGCTGGACCAGAACCTCCGGGCCAAGACCTTCTGGCGCATGAGCATCCTGCTGCCGTACATCGTGACCCCGGTGGCGGTGGCCATGATCTTCACCAACATGTTCGGTGAGCAGTACGGCCTGATCAACAACATCCTGGGAAACTTCGGCTTGGACCCGGTGATGTGGAAGAACGAAACCCTGCCGAGCCACATTGCCATCGCCACCATGGTGAACTGGCGCTGGACAGGCTACAACGCCCTGATCCTTCTTGCGGCCATGCAGGCAGTGCCGCGCGACCTGTACGAATCGGCGGCCCTCGACGGCGCCGGTGCAGTCCGGCGGTTCTTCAGCATCACGCTGCCCAGCATCAGGCCCACCATGGTCTTTGTGGTCATCACGGCCACCATCGGCGGCCTCCAGATCTTCACCGAACCCAGGCTGTTCGATCCCGCCACGGCCGGCGGATCGCAGCGCCAGTTCCAGACCACCGTCCTGTACCTCTGGGAGATGGCCTTCCAGCGCCAGAACTTCGGCAAAGCCTCAACCATCGCGTGGCTGCTCTTCCTGATCATTGTGCTGTTCGGCCTCATCAACTACCTGATCTCGCGCCGGATCGCGACCGCGGATGCGGCAAAACTGTCCCGGCGTGCCCGGAAACTGGCTGCCGGCGCGAACACGTCCGGCCATAACCCGTCCGGCCGTAGCCCGTCCGGCCATGACGCTGACGGCAAGAGCGGTTCACGCACGCAGGCTGAAAGGACTGAACGATGAGCATTATCGATCGCGCGGAGTCTGTCTCCGCCGAGGCTCCACCTGCCAGGACTTCCGCGGCAGGGACGCCGCCGGCAAAGGAGGCCCGGAAGGGGAGTGCCGGCGCCCTCCGGAAGCGGTTCTTCGGCACCGGGGTGCGCCCTGGTTTCCTCAGCTACGGGCTTCTGCTGGCGTTCCTGGTCTCCTCCGCCTACCCGCTGTGGTGGTCCGTGGTGATCGGCAGCAGGTCCAACGAGGCCTTGGGGGAGACGTGGCCACCGCTGCTGCCCGGTGGAAACTTCTGGACCAACGTGGGCGAGGTTTTCGACACCGTCCCGTTCTGGCTCGCGCTCGGAAACAGCGTCCTGATCTCCGGAATCATCACCATCTCCGTGGTGGGCTTCTCCACCCTCGCCGGCTACGCCTTTGCCAAGCTGAGGTTCCGCGGCCGCAACGGCCTCATGCTGATGGTGGTTGCCACCATGGCCATCCCCACCCAGCTGGGCATCATCCCGCTGTTTATGGTCATGCGGACCCTCGGCTGGACAGGCGAGATCGGCGCCGTCGTGGTTCCAACACTGGTGACCGCCTTCGGCGTCTTCTTCATGCGGCAATACCTGGTGGACGTCATTCCTGACGAACTCATTGAATCCGCCCGCATGGACGGCGCCACCA
>NZ_QAIQ01000091.1:1706-2645 GCF_003061105.1 Arthrobacter sp. HMWF013 | reverse complement strand
CCGCTGATGCTGCCGGGCAAAAACGTCATCAACCTCGGGGCGCTGGCCGCGTTCATCGCCCTGACCGTCTGGTACGTCAACGATTCCCAGCTCTGGCTGCTCATCGTCGTCACCATCCTGGCGCTGGGACTGGGCTGGCACCTGGTGGCCTCCATCGGCGGAGGCGACATGCCCGTGGTCGTCTCCATGCTCAACAGCTACTCCGGCTGGGCCGCAGCCGCGGCCGGCTTCCTGCTGAACAACGACCTGCTCATCATCACCGGCGCCCTGGTGGGCTCCTCCGGTGCGTACCTGTCCTACATCATGTGCAAGGCCATGAACCGGTCCTTCATCTCCGTGATCGCCGGCGGCTTCGGCATCGCAGCCCCCGCCGCGGCGGACGCGGAGTACGGCGAACACCGCGAAATCACCGCCCAGGCCACCGCCGAAATGCTGGCCAACGCCTCGTCCGTGGTCATCACCCCCGGCTACGGCATGGCAGTGGCCCAGGCCCAGTACCCCGTCGCCGAACTCGCCCACCAGCTCCGCGAGAAGGGCGTGAACGTCCGGTTCGGCATCCACCCCGTCGCCGGGCGCCTGCCCGGACACATGAACGTCCTCCTCGCCGAAGCCAAGGTCCCGTACGACATCGTCCTGGAAATGGACGAAATCAACGACGACCTCGGTGACACCTCCGTGGTCCTGGTCATCGGCGCCAACGACACCGTGAACCCCTCCGCCGCCGAGGATCCGGGAAGCCCCATCGCCGGGATGCCCGTCCTGCGCGTCTGGGAAGCCGAGAACGTCATCGTGTTCAAACGCTCCATGGCCGCCGGCTACGCAGGCGTCCAGAACCCCCTGTTCTACCGCGACAATTCCCAGATGCTCTTCGGCGACGCCAAAACCCGCGTCGAAGACATCCTCAAAGCGTTCTGACTGACACTGCGCTGAAGGCAGCGG
>NZ_QAIQ01000091.1:0-1653 GCF_003061105.1 Arthrobacter sp. HMWF013 | reverse complement strand
TTTTCGGAGGCTGCGGGGGCGGAAGCCGTCAGGCTGACGGTGACGGGTTCGAAACCGTCGGCGCTGACGTGCACGGTAATGTCCCCTTCTGTGACGGGCCTGATGACGGCGAGCAGGCGCCCGTCGAACGAGGTGTGGCTGTCTTCCGTGTACAGCTCCTCCGTGTCGGGGCGGGCGCTGCCCAGGCCTCGCAGCACGCCGGCGCCTTCGACCGTCACCGTGACGGTGTGTTCAACGTTTGTGGCGAGGTTGCCTTGGGCGTCGCGGAACTCGATGGCCAGGTAGCTGAGGTCTGAGTGGTCAGCGCGTAGTTCGGTGCGGTCGGCGTCGGCGGTGAGGCGGATATCGCCCGTTGCCGTGCGGAGTGTGGTGCGGGCCTGCTCCGCCCCGTTGATGTAGCCGACGGCCACCAGCTCGCCGGGCTCATAGGTGAGCTCGAAGTGGGCGCGGAACCGGTGGTTCGGTCCGGCGGGAACGCGGCCCACGGCGGAGCCATTAAGGAGCAGTTCCACCTCATCCGCGTCGCTGTAGACCTCAACCCTGACCGGGGAACCCTCGGCGACGTCCCAGCTCCAGCTGGAGATGCAGTCAGTCCAGGTCCAGGGTCCCATCCCATGTTCACGGGCGTAGTTCTGCGGGCGCTGGACGGCGATGTAGGGCTCGTGGCGAAGCCCGAAGACCGTCTCGCGGTAGTAGGAGGCGGGCCGGCGGTAGCCGGTGATGTCGATGTCACCGCACCAGGCGAGCAGCCACGGGTATGGCGCACCAAGAGCCGGTTTGCCGTCGGTCCCGTCCGTGTACTGCACGCGGCCGATGCCCGCTTCGCCCAGGTAGTCCCAGCCGGTCCAGGTGTAATCGCCGATCACGTGCGGGTTTTCCTCCACCAGCTTCCAGAGGACATCGATCCGGTCCGGGAACGTTTCGGTTCCCACGATGATCCTGTTGGGGAAGAGTTCCCTGTCCATCACATAGCGGCCGTCACCGTAGTTGATGCCGGCCACGTCCACGGCTGCGTGGGATTCGGCCGTCCGTTCCGAGACAAGCGGGGATGCACTGATGCGGCCCATCGCCTCACCGGCCCCGCTCATCATGGCGTTGACACCCTGGCTGTCATCGCCGGCGCCGGCCTCTTTCATCATGGCCGCGGCGTCCGCGATGACCGAGACGAAGCCGTTGATCCCGTTGGTGGTGTAGCGGGTGGAATCCAGGGACCTGATCTTCTCGGCGATCTGCCGGCCCCAGCCGGAGCCAAGGCCGCTGCCGGTTTCCGGGATCTCGTTGCCGATGGAGTACAGCACCACGGACGGGTGGTTGAAGTCTTTCGCCACCATCGCCTCGACATCGCGTTCCCACCATTCGGGGAAGGACAGGGAGTAGTCGAACGCGGATTTCCCTTCGGTCCACACATCGAAGGTTTCGTCCATGACCAGCATGCCGTGCTTGTCGCAGGCGTCCAGCATGGCCTGGCTGACCGGGTTGTGCGCGCTGCGGATGGAGTTGAAGCCGGCTTCCTTCAGGAGTTGGATGCGGCGCTCGTCCGCGCGGGCAATGGTGGCTGCGCCGAGGATGCCGTTGTCGTGGTGGATGCAGGCGCCGCGGAGCTTGACGGTCTCGCCGTTGATCTGAAGACCGTTGAAGGGGTCAAGCTGGAGG
>NZ_QAIQ01000694.1 GCF_003061105.1 Arthrobacter sp. HMWF013 | reverse complement strand
CCGCCAGGGCAGCAACAATGGACAGAATAATGGGGAGGATGTCATTCACTCCCCTAGCTTCTCACAAACGGGGCAGCCGTTCGGGGCCCGCGGCCTGCGCGAACGCTATACGTCCGCACCCAGCCGCTGGCTGATAACGGTGGACACACCGTCTCCCCGCATCGTCACCCCATACAGCGCGTCAGCAACTTCCATGGTCCGCTTTTGGTGCGTGATCACAATGAGTTGGCTGGACTCCCGGAGCTCTTCGAAGATCGTGATGAGCCGGCTGAGGTTGGTGTCATCCAGGGCGGCTTCCACCTCGTCCATGACGTAGAACGGCGAGGGCCGGGCTTTGAAGATGGCCACCAGCAGTGCGACGGCCGTCAGGGAGCGTTCGCCGCCGGACAGGAGTGAGAGCCGCTTGATCTTCTTGCCTGCAGGCCGCGCCTCGACCTCAATTCCCGTCGTGAGCATGTCCGAAGGATCGGTGAGGACGAGGCGGCCTTCGCCGCCGGGAAAGAGCCGGGCAAAGACCCGGACAAACTGCGCCTGTGTGTCGTCGAAGGCCTCAGTAAAAACGCGCTGCACGCGGTCATCCACTTCTTTGATGATGTCCAGCAGGTCCTTGCGGCTGGCCTTCAGGTCCTCCAGCTGGGTGCTCAGGAACTGGTGCCGTTCCTCCAGCGCGGCGAACTCCTCCAAGGCAAGCGGGTTGACCCGGCCCAGGCTGGACAGGTCGCGCTCGGCCTTCCGGAGGCGTTTCTCCTGCTCCACGCGGACAAAGGGCTTTCCCTCTATGACGGGGGCGCCTTCGTCATCTACGGGAGCCCGCAACGCGGCCCATTTGTCGGTGCTTTCCCCTGCCGGCACGGGCACAGGTACATCCGGACCGTAGTCGGCCACGAGGACGTCGGCGGTGATGCCGAGTTCGTCGATGGACCGGGTTTCCAGGGCTTCGATCCGTGCCTTTTGTTGGGCGCGGGCAAGTTCGTCACGGTGGACAGAGTCTGTCAGCTCGGCCAGCTCAGCGGCCAGGGCCGCGGTGGCAGTCCGGGCTTCGAGGAGTCCGCGGTCCCGCTGCTCCCTGTTCTCCTCGGCGAGGTCGCGTTCCTGGGCGGCGAGCCCCACTGAAACGTCGATGAACCGCGTTGCAAGCGCCACAGCAGCTGACACTGCGGCTGCACGCCTGGCCTGGCTGCGGCGGCGACGGGCACGCTCCGCTGCTTCTTCCCGGGCCCGGCGTTCGGTGGCCGCCGCGCGTTCCAAGGACACGGCACGGTTGCGGGTGGCGGTCAGTTGCTCCTCGGCGCTGCGGAGCGTGAGCCTGGCCTCCATCTCGGCCGAACGCGCCTGCGAGGCGGCCAGCGCCAGGGCATCGCGGTGGTCTGTGGACGGTTCCGCTTCGGCGGGCGTCTCCTGCGCAGCGGCCAGCCGGGAGGCGACGGCGGCGAGTGCCTCCTCCTCGGTGATCACATTGGCCTCGGCTTTGGCAAGGGATGCGGCAAGCCTGTCGCTCTCCCCCACAGCGCTGCGGAGGACCGAATTCAGGTGACCCAACCGCTCTGCGACTGCCGCGAGCCGGGCATCGGAATCGTGCAGCCGGTCCAAAGCGGCGTCAGCCCGGTTCTGTGCATCTGTCCGCCTGAGCGTGGCGCCGGCCAGCGCAAACCTGTTCCGTTCCAGGCCGGCCGTGACGCTGCGAAGGCGGGACTCGGCGTCGTCGACGGCGGCCTGAACCTCCAGCAGTGACGGCGTCTTGGCGGACCCGCCGGTGATTGTCAAAGCCGTAAAAATATCCCCCGCCCGGGTGACGGCGGTCAGTTCCGGATTCGCCGCGACGAGGCGGGCTGCGGCTACCAGTTCATCGACGACAACGATCCCGGCCAGGAGCGATGTGACAGCATGCATGGTTGCGGCAGACGCGCTCACGAGCCCGGCAGCATACTGTGTTCCGGCGGGCAGTTCACGCGGCAGCTTGTCGGCCGGCGCCGGGTTCGGGGCAGGCGTCGAGGGCTGCGCGGCGGATTTCAGGAGCAGCGCGGCGCGGCCGGCGTCGTCGGCTTTCAAAAGCCGCAGCACACCCGCAGCCGCCTCCGGGTCTTCTACAAAGATGGCTTCGGAAGCCTCACCCAACGCCGCAGCTATGGCCGTTTCAAAGCCGGCTTCAACGCTCAGCTCTGCCGCCAGCGTGCCGGTCACTCCGGCCAGTCCGGCGTTGAGTGCATGGGCTGCGCCGTCTTTGCGGTTCAGTCCAAGCTGCAGCGCATCACGGCGTGCCGCGAGCGCGTCACGTTCGCGCATGGCCTCCGCTTGCGCCGCGTTGAGGCCGGCAATCTCCTGGATGGCTGCGTCCAGTTCCGCGCTTGCTTCCTCGTACTCGGCGTCGAGGCTTTCTTCGCCTTCCTCAACACCGGCTACCTGTGTCTCAAGCGCGGTGAATTCGGACTGCGCCTGCCGCCTGCGTTCCGTGCCGGAGGCCAGGGAGTCCCGCAGTCTGCCAAGCTCGGCCTGGGCCGACTCCACGCGGGACCGCGCAGCGCCCACCTGGCCCGCAAGCCTGGCGAGTCCTTCACGACGGTCGGCCGCGGCGCGGAGGACCGCCGTCAGCCGTTTCTCTTCAGCCTGGGATGCCTGCTCGGCCGCCGTCCTGGCTGCGGTTGCTGCTTCCAGGGCGCTGGCTTTGTCACGGATGTGGCGTTCGAGGTCCGTCACCTCGTCCCGGACCCGTGCTGCCTGGCGTTCCAGCTGGTCCGGGTCCCGTCCGGTGTGCGGCTCCGCGTCCACTGAGCCGAGAAGCCGGCTGCGTTCCTGGGCCAGGGATCCGAGGGAGCGAAGACGTTCGCGTGATGCTGAAAGCCGGTACCAGGTATCCCGCGCGGCATTGAGCCTGGGGGTCGCCTCGGCCGCCAGGTGCTCGAGTGCCGCGAGCCGTCTGCGTCCGGCTTCGAGTTCCTGCTCCACAACGAGCCTGCGCGCCTTGAGTGCCTTCTCATCCGCCACATCCTGGTCAAGCGAGCTCTGAAGACTGACGAGGTCATCGGCCAGGAGCCGGGCGCGGGCATCCCGGACGTCGAACTGGACGCGTTGGGCCCGGCGTGCCACCTCGGCCTGCTTGCCCAACGGGGTGAGCTGGCGCCTGATTTCGCCGGTCAGATCGTTGAGCCGCTGGAGGTTGGCCTGCATGGCTTCAAGTTTGCGGACCGTCTTTTCCTTGCGGCGGCGGTGCTTGAGGATTCCGGCGGCTTCCTCGATGAAACCTCGGCGGTCCTCGGGGGTGGCGTGCAGGACCTTGTCCAACTGGCCCTGGCCCACAATGACGTGCATCTCCCGGCCCAGCCCGGAATCGGAGAGCAGTTCCTGGATGTCCAGGAGCCGGCAGCCGGCGCCGTTGATGGCGTATTCGGAGCCACCGGTGCGGAACAGGGTCCGCGAGATGGTGACCTCGCTGTATTCGATGGGGAGCGCGCCGTCGGTGTTGTCGATGGTCAGCGAGACGTGGGCCCGGCCCAGGGGTGGACGCCCCGAGGTTCCGGCGAAAATGACGTCTTCCATCTTGCCGCCACGGAGTGTCTTGGCTCCCTGCTCACCCATCACCCAGGCGAGCGCGTCCACGACGTTGGACTTGCCCGAGCCGTTGGGACCCACCACGGCTGTGACGCCTGGCTCAAAGTCGAAGGTCGTGGCGGACGCGAACGACTTGAACCCCCGGACGGTCAGGCTCTTGAGGTGCAAGGTGTTTCGGATCTCCTGAGTGGCTGAGCTGTTTCTGCTGCCCCAAATCTACTGGGTCAGGGCGGCATTGCGCGGATTTGCGGGCGCCTGTCCACAGACTGCCACCGGGGTGCGGCAACCCGGGCATGGCGGACCGCCTAGAAGCGTCCGTTGCGGGGACGGGGCTGGCAGACCGGGCAGGTATGCGAGGAACGGTTCATAAACTG
>NZ_QAIQ01000693.1 GCF_003061105.1 Arthrobacter sp. HMWF013 | reverse complement strand
CGGCGGCGGTGGTCTGTTCGATAGCGGCCTCCACCTGGCGGGCTTCGGCGTGCAGGCCGAAGTGGTCCAGCATCAGGGCGGCGGAAGCGATGGCGCCGATCGGGTTGCTGATGCCCTTGCCGGCAATGTCCGGGGCGGAGCCGTGGACCGGTTCGAACATGGATGGGAAGCGGCGTTCCGGGTTCAGGTTGGCGCTGGCGGCCAGGCCCAGGCTGCCGGCAAGCGCCGAGCCCAGGTCCGAAAGGATGTCAGCGTTCAGGTTGGAGGCCACAACCACGGACAGGTCCTCGGGCTTGAGGATGAACTTGGCGCTCATGGCATCGACGAGGACGCTTTCGGTCTGGACGTCCGGGTAGTCCAAGGCTACGCGGTTGAAGACTTCGTCCCAGAGGACCATGCCGTACTGCTGTGCGTTGGACTTGGTGACCGAGGAAACCTTCTTGACGGTGCGGGTCCGGGCAAGGTCGAAGGCGAAGCGCATGATGCGCTCACAGCCCTTCTCAGTGAACAGCGCGGTCTGCAGGGCAACCTCGTTGCCGGGGCCGCGGCCGCTCAGGTTGCGTCCGCCCAGACCGGCGTATTCGCCTTCGCTGTTCTCGCGGACCACGACCCAGTCGAGTTCGGTGTTGTCCGCCTTGCGCAGCGGGGACTGGATGCCCGGCAGGAACTTGACGGGGCGGATGTTGGCCCACTGGTCGAAGTTCTGGGTGATGTTCAGGCGCAGGCCCCAGAGGCTGATGTGGTCCGGGACGTTTTCCCAGCCGACGGCGCCGAAGTAAATGGCGTCGAAGTCCTTGAGGGTTTCCAGGCCGTCGTCAGCCATCATCTTGCCGGTCTTTTCGTAGTAGCCGCAGCCCCAGGGGAACTCGGTCCACTCGAAGGCGAACTTGCCATTGGAGTTCTGGGCCAGCGCGTCCAGGACACGGCGGCCGGCGGATACAACTTCCTTGCCGACGCCGTCGGCGGGGATTGAAGCGATGCTGAATTTCTGGGTGGCGCTCATGTGCCTACCTCCTCGTTG
>NZ_QAIQ01000090.1 GCF_003061105.1 Arthrobacter sp. HMWF013 | reverse complement strand
GAATTCGCTGACGATCACGGCGACGCGGCGGCCGCGGATATGCCCTTCGCCGGTCAGGACGGACTCGTCGACGCCGGTTTTCGCGCGGGCGGCCGCCAGTTCCTCGCGGTATTCGGGGCCCGGATCGGGATCCACCACGGGAGCATCCCAGCTCCGGTACGTGCCCGGATCGAGCACCGTGGTGATGAGTCCGGCGGCGTCCAAAGGCCGGGCTTTTTGCTCTGTCAGCATGGTCAGCGGCCTTCCTGTTCCGGGGCGGGCGCGGCGGAGCCGGCTTCTGCACTGCCGATTCCTGCCGGCACCAGCCCGAGCCACTGCCGGATCCGGTCTCCGTCCTGGTCCAGCAGCGGTGGTGCGGTGTGCGACTTGAGTGTGGTTTCGGTCGTGTCTGCGTTGCTGAAGAACCGGAGCGGCGGCCCGGGAAGGCTGACGTTGCCCAGGATTTTGTGGTCGACGTCGATCAGGAGACCTTGGGAGTGGACCTGGTCCCAGGCGTAGACCTCCTCGAGGGTGCGGACTTTTCCGGCCGGGATGCCAGCCTCATTGAGCTTGGCCAGCAGCGGCTCGGCTTCGAATTCGGAGAAAGCCTGCTCCACGACCTCGATGACTTTGGCACGGTTTCGGACCCGGTCTGCGTTCGTAGCGAACTCGGGCTGCGCGGCGTCGATCCCGAAGGTGGTGACGAAGGTGCGCCAGAGCTTTTCGCTGCCGACACTGATCTGCACGCTGCCCTGCCTGCAGCGGAACAGCCCGTACGGGGCGATGGAGGGGTGATGGTTGCCTTGGGCTTGGGGTACCTCGCCGGCAACCGTGGTCCTGGTGCCCTGGAAGGCGTGCACCCCGATGAGTGCGGCGAGCAGTGATGTGCGGACGATCTGGCCCTTCCCGGTCCGCTCGCGCTGGAGCAGGGCCGCGAGGGTGCCGAACGCGCCGTACATGCCGGAGAGCAGATCGGCGATGGGGACACCCACACGCTGCGGGTCATCCGGCCCCGAACCGGTCAGGGACATCAGTCCGGCTTCGCCCTGCAGGATCTGGTCGTAGCCGCTGCGCCGCGATTCGGGACCGTCGTGGCCGAAACCGGTGATGGAGAGGATGACCAGTGCCGGGTTCAGCGCGTGCATTTCCGCGGTGGAGAAGCCGAGCCGGTCCAGGACGCCGGGGCGGAAGTTCTCGATCACGACGTCGGCGCGTTCCAGCAGTTCGCGCAATACTGACCGGCCGTCGTCGCTCTTCAGGTCCAGGGCGATGGATTCCTTGTTGCGGTTGCAGGACAGGAAATAGGTGGCCTGCGGGTCATCTTCGGGACCCACAAACGGCGGACCCCAGCCGCGGGTGTCGTCCCCGGTGCCGGGGTTTTCGACCTTGATGACCCGGGCGCCCAGATCGGCCAGCATCATCCCGGCGTGCGGACCGGCCAGGGCGCGGCTCAGGTCAACCACGAGGTAGCCGGACAGCGGGCCTTCGGTATGCGTTGTTGCTTCGGTGCTCATAGCGGTAGTCCTCTGTTTCAAAGTGTCGGGCACGGGCTGAAGTTTTGGGTGGGGGGCTGTTACATCCAGCCCGGGACCACCATGACGAGCCAGGCGATAGCGGGTCCGACCGCGACGACGATGCCGCTGTAGGCCAGGATCTGCTTGTAGAACCTGTCCTTGTCCACGTCTTCGGGGGCGTTGGCCAGCACCAGGGCGCCGTTGGTGGAGAACGGGGACACATCAACGATCGTGGAGGCGACGGCGAGGGCGGCGATGACGCCGACCGCACCGATTTCACCCGAGGCCAGGAACGGGACGGCCAGCGGGATGAGTGCTGCGAGGATGGCGGTGGAGGAGGCAAAGGCGGAAACCACTGCACCGATGTAGCAGATCAGGAGTGCTGCCAGGAGGGGCATGCCGAGCTGGGTTACGCCGTCGGAGACGAACTTGATGGTGCCGGCTTCTTCGAGGACCCCCACGAACGTGAGCATGCCGCAGATGAGCAGGACCGTGGACCAGCTGATCTTGTTCACGGCACCCTTCTGGGCAGCGGGGGAGACCAGGGCAAGGACGATGGCGATGGTGATGGAGACGAAGCCGACGTCCACCTTGAAGCCCAGCGAGATGACGGCGAGGGCGATCAGGCCCAGGATGGTGACCAGCTGCGGTATGGAGGCGCGGGCGCCGTTGGCCGTAGCCGCGGTGTCTCCCGTTGCAGGTGCGCTGGTTCCGCCCGAGGTGCCCTTCGCTGAGACGCCGGCGGAGGAGATGTCGGAGCCGGAGCCCTGCAGGGTCACTCCTGCGGCGCGGGCACCCAGGCTGACGGACATGCGTGATTCAGCGGCCTGTTCCACCATCCGGCCCGCCTTGGTGGAGCGGAACCTGTTACCGCCGAGGACAAGGAACAGGACCACCGCGATGGCGAGGTTGAAAAGGAAGCTGGCCAGGAAGATCGCCATGGGGCTGGCTTCCAGATCCGTCTTGGCAATGATGCCGTTGACCGTCACACCGTAGACCGCGATGGGGGAGAAGCCGCCGGCCTGCGCTCCGTGGATGACCATCATGCCCATCATGAGGGGATTGATCTTGTGTTTGGCCGCAAAGCTCAGGGCGATGGGGGCGATGATCGCGACGGCGGCGGGAGACAGTGCACCCACCGCGGTGATGACTGCGGTGATGGCGAACATGACCCAGGGGATGAGCGCCACTTTGTTGCCCACCAGCCGGACGGCGCCGCGGACCAGGAGGTCAATGGTGCCGTTGTTCTGGGCGATAGCGAAGAGGTAGGTGACCCCGACGATCGTCAGGAACAGGCCGCCGGGAAAGTTTGCCAGGATGTCGTTGGTGGACATGCCGAGCACAACGGACCCCAGCAGGAACGCCCCCACGAAGGCCAGGGCGCCCATATTCAGGGGCAGCACCGTGGCCAGCAGGAACATCGCCGCCAGAATGATGATGGACAGTACGGGAGCGGACATCTTTGTGCCTCCGGGTCGGAACGGGTGTGAAGTGGATCACTGGCCTAGCCTCCTAGACACTGGGTGTCTTTGTCAATAGTCGTCCGGTAGTCTGGGAATGTAAAACCCGAAAGGACGCGCATGGCAAAGCAGGCAGCGACGCAACAGATCTCCCGCGTCTCACGGCCCCGGCTCTACGAGCAGCTCGTTGAGCAGATCATGGACTACATCGAGGCTGCCCAGCTGGCTCCCGGGGATACGCTGCCGCCTGAGCGCGAGCTGGCCGAACGGCTGGGGGTTTCGCGGGCTACTTTGGCCCAAGCGCTGGTGGCGCTGGAGGTGCTTGGTGTGATCGACGTCCAGCACGGCACCGGTGCCGTGCTGGTCTACCGACCCAATGTCCCGTCGGTGATCAAGGGCCTGCGCGAGCACCGCAGCAGGCTGCCCGAGATCGTGGAGGCGCGAAGCACACTCGAGGTAAAACTCGCCGAGCTTGCAGCCGCGAGGCGCAGCGACGGGGACATGGATGCCATTGACGCGGCACTTGAGACAATGGCCGAAGAGGTGGCCTCGGGCGCAAAGGGCGCCCGCGGTGACGAGTTGTTCCATCAGGCCGTGACCTCCGCCGCTCATTCTGCGGTGCTGGCCCAGTTGATGACCTTCATTGCCGGAATGGTGCTGGAAACCCGCCTCGAGTCGCTGGGCCAGCCCGGCCGGCCGGAGCAGTCGCTCGCCTCGCACCGCAGGATCGCCGACGCCATCCGGGCCCAGGACCCGGCTGGTGCGGCCGCGGCCATGCTGGAGCACATCGAACTGGTGTCCGACGTAGCGCTTTTGAAAAACGGCTGAATTCTTCCACGATCCGGAGGTGCTGAGATGTCCGCTGAGATGACCACGACGGCACTAATCGGGGCCCAATGGCGGGGATTGGTCAGGCTCGGTGCCGCCGCCGCGGTGTTCGTGGTGGTCATGATCCCCCTCCAAGCGGCCGTCTTCATCCTCAGCCCGCCACCGGGCACTGTCGAGGACTTCTTTGCTTTGTTCCAGGAGAACCCGCTGCTCGGACTCCTCGACCTCGACCTTCTCCTGACGCTTGACTACCTCGTCCTGATCCCCTTTTACCTGGCGCTCTACGTGGTGGTGCGCCGGGTAGCCCCCGCTTGGGGGCTGCTGGCACTGGTCATCGGCATGTTCAGCCTGGTGCTCTTCGTCGTCTCCCGCGAAGCCACGTTCTCAATGTGGATGCTCAGCGACCAGTACGCTGCGGCGACCTCCCCAACCGATAAAGCCGCACTGTTGGCAGCAGGAACGACCTTGCTCACCCTTTACAACGGCGGTACGTTCGGCACCAGCTACATCCTCGGTGCGGTCAGCACACTGATGTTCTCGGCCCTGATGGTCCGTTACCGCATCTTTGGCCGGCTACCCGGTGGCATCGGCCTCCTCACGGGACTGACCATGCTAGTCCCCGCTAACGCCGGCCCGGTCGGTCTGACCATAGCGTTGGTGTCGCTTATCCCCACCGCGGCCTGGCTGATACTGCTCTGCCCGCACCTGCTCCGGGCCGCACGGGAAACACTGCCCGAAGAACGTCACGGTCCTGAGACGACACCGACGTGACCGATGCCTTCAATAAAACGCTGGACAGGATCGAGGCGGGCCTGAACACTGCCGTGAAGGGCTAGATTGTCAGGAATGCCCGTGCGTCGACGAGGTTATCGCTCATCCAGCTCTGACCCGTTTGACACGCCCACCACCTCGAAGAGGTCTTCGGCCTGCACTCCGTGTTCGGCCCATAATGGCCAGCGCTTCTTCAGTGTGTGTGCCTTGAGTGCTTCGAAGACGGCGGAGACCTTGTCTGCCAGCCGCACCGGTATGTGGAAGCCGGTTACTGATGGCCAGTCGACCGCCTGTTGTTGGATGGCGCGATTCGAGAGTAAGGAGTGAACCATGCATGGATGACTTTTCCTTGCTGCCACGTCGGTCACCTGCCTTCCGGTTGAGCTCGATCGAGCCAGTCGCCTAACAACGCGGCGAGCAGTTCGGGACGCTCGTGCATCAGCGCATGGCCGGCGTCGTCGAGGACTGCCAGGGTGGCCCGAGGGTAGCGTTCGAGCAGGTCGGCCGCGTCGGCAAACCCGGCGACCGAATCGCGTCGCCCCGCCACAACCAAGGTCGGCGCAGAGAATGTGGCCGAGCCGACGTCGACCGTCCACCCCGTGAAGATGCGCCCCAGCGCAGCCTCGTCCACCAGCGCCATGCCCGGCGCAACGTGGTCTCGGTACCGGCGGGCCGTGGCCTGTGTGCGCACGACAAAGTAGTCCTCGAACCCCACCCGGAGTGCAGGTTCGAGTTCGTCGTATGCGTCGGCGTCCTGACGCACCACGTCGTGGTCAGGCACGCTTCGCGCCCGTTCGGCGACAGGGCACAGCAACGCCAGACCGAGCACGCTGGCCGGTCTCCGTACAGCCACACCACGAGCCAGGTAGCCGCCGTACGAGTGTCCGAGCAGCAACACCGGTCCCGCGCCCAGATGATCAATGAAATCGCCGAGCAGTGCCACCACATCGTCGTTGCAGGTCAAGCCGCCGGCCGTCGAGTGGCCCATCCCCGGCAGATCCGGGTAGAACCGCCGGTACCGCGAGCCCGGAAGGATGGCCTCGATCGCCGCCTCGAGCTCTCGATGATCAACCCCGGCGCCATGCAACGCAACGAGCGGCACACCCTCGCCATGCTCGGCGTAGTGCACCAGGACTCCATTGATCCGGCACGCTGGCAAGCCGGCCTACCGGACCGTGCGACGGGTGAAGACCAGATGCACAACTCCGGCCGGAGAAGGGGTCGCCGCAATGTCAAAGCGTTGCTCGATTCCTTCGAGTCCATCCCACAGGCGCTCGCCCCGGCCCAGGACGATCGGCACGAGGACAAGGTGCATATGGTCGATCAGGTCGGCCTCGAGGAACTGTCGGATCGTGCTGACGCCGCCGCCGATCCGGACATCGAGGTCGCCGGCCAGGGCCCGGGCCTGCTCGAGCGCGGAGACAGGATCGGTGTCAACGAAATGGAAGGTTGTCCCGCCTTCCATCTCGAGTACCGGCCGGGGATGGTGTGTCAGAACAACCACGGGGGTGTGGAAGACCGGGTTATCGCCCCACCATCCCTTCCACTTCTCGTCCTCCCACGGGCCGCGTTGAGGGCCGAACTTGTTGCGCCCCATGATCTCCACGCCGATCCCGGGCCCCCACTGGCTGGCGAATGACTCGTCAACGCCGAAGGATCCCTCCGATTCCCCGTGGAAGCCCATCGCGCGGAAGGTCCGTGTCTCGAAAGCCCACTCCATGAGCAGTGAGCCGGCGTGACCGAACGGAGCCTCGAATTGCTGGCCCTCGCCGGTTCCGAATCCGTCAAGGGAGACCGAGAAGTTGTGCACGCGGACTAAGGACATGTGATCTCCTGAAGCGCTCGTCGTAGGCAATCACTTTAGGGTGATCAAACCCCGGCGCTCAAGACCGACGGCGGGAGAAGCGCGGCTGCCTCAGCCGAGGACGGCCCATCCCCGCGGCGGCAACACGACGGCGTTCGCGCCGACGTCGACGGTCGCGTGTCCGGCGACGACGGCGGTGGCGCCCGCCGCGCTCATCTGCTGCGCTTCGTGCGAGAGATTCAACGCGACGACGAGCGCATCGGCGTCGACCGCGATGCGGTACCCAAGCACCTCGTTGGAGAGCTGGAAGACGTCTGTGGTGGCGCGGTGCAGCCAGGGGTTCCGGCGCCGCAGCCCAATGAGTTCCTGGTGCACGGCGAAAACGGGGCTTCCCAGCGCCGAGAGCTGGTCGGGGGAGGACGGGAAGAGCGGCCTGACGTCGTCGTCACCCCCCGCCCTGTCCTCCTTGACGCCCCGGTAGCCCTGCTCGTCCCCGTAGTAGATGGACGGCGTTCCGCCGACTGTCATCAGGACGACGACGGCGTGCGGCACAAGCGCGGCATCGTTGAGCTTGCTCGCGATCCGGGTGACGTCGTGGTTGCCGATGAAGGTGAGCGGCGCGTATGAGCCCAGGAGCACGTTGTGCCGTTCGAAAGCGGCCGCGAGTTCGAAGAAGTTCGCGTCGTTGAGCGAACTCCAGACAGCCTTCCAGAGCTCGTACTGCGTGGCTGAATCGAGTCCGCCGGACCACACCTCGGCCGCGTAGTCGCCGTGGATGTACTCGCCAACGAAGTACGCGTTCGGATGGGATGACCGGACGCGCCCGGTGACGCGAGCCCAGAACGACGCCGGGACGGCGTAGGCGGCGTCGAGTCGCCAGCCGTCCGCACCCCGGCGCAGCCAGTGATCCATGACCTCGACGACGAAATCGGCGACGGCCGGCTCATCATGGTTAAGGGCCACGAGGTGGTGGTGGCCCTCGAAGTCGCGGTACGCGGGTTCGACGCCGGGAGTTGCGTCGTCGGGCCACTCCAGCGAGAACCAGGAGGCGGTGTCCGCCCCCGGCCCGCGCGCCAGGACGTTCTGGAACGGTGCGAAGGAGCGGCCGGTGTGGTTGAAGACGCCGTCGAGCAGTATGCGCAGCCCACGGCCGTGTGCCTCGGCTACCAGCGTGTCGAAGTCCTGCTCGGATCCGAGCCGGGGATCGATCCGGAAGTAGTCCGTGGTGTCGTAGCCGTGCGTCTCTGAGGCGAAGATGGGGCCAAGGGCCAGCCCCGATGCGCCGAGTTCCAAGGCGTAGTCCAGCCACGGGACAAGGTCCAGCAACCGCTGGCCGGCGGCGGGTTCCGGCGTCGCGCTTTTCTCCGCGCCGACGAAGCCGAGAGGATAGACCTGCCACCAGATGGCGTGCTGGACCCAGTCAGGTTCGTTCATGGCCGCTTCTTGCCGCCGACACCCGGCACGGAGGTGACTTGTTTCATCCAGGCTGCGAGCTGGTCTTCATCGATGTCATCAAGGGATTCCAGCTCCACACCCCGCGTCGACTTGCCCATTCCCACCGGTGCCACCGGCGGGACAGGCTCCAGCGCCGCTCCGTTTACAAACATAAGCTTGACGTGGCCGGCAAATCCGCCGCAGCTGAAGCACCACCCGTCGCCGACGCCGTAGTACGCCATGCCCCATTTCACGGAGCGCTGGAGGTCCGGCAGTGTCTTCGCCGCCAGCGCATCGACCGCTTCGGCAATGCCGCGCTGCGGCTGCGGCAGGCTGGCAATGTATGCGAAGACCGGCTTGTCACCGACTGCCGCCTTCGCGGGGCTCGCCCTGCCGGTCATTGCTTCCGGAAGTGAGGTGTTGTCGATCTCCCTGCTGGTCATGGCTAGTATTATCCTCGCGAGTGGGCGGTTGGGCTCGGACCTGCAACTACTGGAGCTATGCGGCCCGGCTCGGTAACGTGCAACGCATGGCCATCAAATTTGAGAACGTCGGCATTGCCGTTCGGGACCTCGAAGCAACGATCTCCTTCTTCACCGACCTCGGTCTTACGGTCGTGGGTCGTGACACGGTCAGTGGCGAGTGGACCGACACTGCCGTCGGCCTGGACGGCAACCACGCCAAGATAGCGATGCTGCAGACGCCAGACGGTCACGGCCGCCTTGAGCTCTTCGAGTACATTCACCCGGAAGCGATCGAGTCGGAGCCCACCCGGCCCAATGAGATTGGCATGCACCGCGTCGCGTTCTCAGTCGACAACATCGACAAAGCCCTGGAGATAGCCGCGAAGCACGGCTGCCATCCGCTTCGGGGCGTGGCGACCTATAAGGACGTCTACAAGCTGACCTACGTCCGCGGCCCAAGCGGCATTCTGGTGATGCTCGCCGAGGAACTCAAGAAAAGCTGATCGTTCTGGTGCTTATCTCCGGGTCATGAACTGGACCTGGATGAAACTGAGTTCGGCGCGTGGAAGGACAGCGGTCACGGTTCCGCCGTCCGGCAGTCCTGCGCCGATGCCGTAGACGAATGGGCTTGTGTCGACCTCCACAGCGGGCACCTCCAGCCCGTCGACGAAGACAGTGGCTTGGTCATTGGTCGTCAGGCCGGTCGCAGCGGACGGTGGCTGGTCCCACGGATTGCCCAGTCCAAGCTCCTGCCGATACTGGTTCATGAGAATGTGGTTGACGTGTTCCAGCAACACATTCCCGACAGAAGTACGCTCGGAACGCTCTCGGTGCCAGGTAGTGCGAACCGCCTCCATCAGTTGCGGGTATCGCAGCCGCTCCACGTACTCGGCCAGCCAGGCGGGCCGAGGCCAGGGCGGGACATCTTCGATCGACCTCCGTGTCTGCTCGTCGAGGTCAGCGAGGTTGATCGGGTCTGAACGGTCAAGCGGGTTCCGCCACAATGTATACATGATGCTGGCTGTTATTTCGCTGTAGCCGCGAGCCCCCTGGGTATAGGTGAGGCCCACGCTGTCGGTGTCTTCCAGCGAAGGCTGGGACACGAGACCCATGACAGGGATGGGCATGAGCTTCAGGCGCTCAGCCAGGTCCACACGGGGGTCGGGCGCATCCTCCGGAAGAATACCGCTCAGTCTCATGCCTCATTATGAACCAAAGGCGCCTTCAGAGGCCTTGTGCTCCTGGAGACTTGCGTGGCGTCCCGCAAGGATTCCCAAACCGGACGTCGGCCCAACACGAAAACAGCGATTTGGCGTCCGAAAAAGCGTGGCTGAGCGGCGTAGGGTGTGGCTTAGGCACAACTATTGGGGGATTACCTGTGACTCAAGTATTTGGCATCGGGGCCGTGCTTTATGTGATTGTGATGGCCGTACTGATCGGCTTGGCGGCCTATGTCCTGATCCTGGTGATCACTTTCCTTCGGCTCCGCATTGCGGAACTGAAACGCACTGCGCCGCCCGGGAACAGCACTATTGGCAGTGACTGACCCCGCTGCGCTGGCTCGATCCACGATCTGCTGTCGAAAGCTGACTGGGAAGACCGCATCGCCGAAGGGCTCCGTGAGTCATCACAGCAATTCAAGGCCGATAATCTCGGTTGTTTGTTCTTCGCCCGCCGGACCTCCGAAAAGCAGCGCGTAGCGAAAACGGGGTACCAGCCGGCCATTCTTGTCAGAGTGGTGATCCTGCCAACGAACAAAAACCTCATAGGGCTTGTCCCCGGCCAAGTCCGCGGCCCAGTCAATAACGTCCGTGACCTGCTCCGCGTCCGTGACGTCCCATTCATCAACCGACCAGGCGAAACGGGGTTCAGGCGGCGGCCCCCAGATACGCACCCGGTACACAGGGGCGGATCGCCATCCCCCACGGGGTCGTTCGGATCAGCCCGGGTGCTTCGCATTGGCCGAGCCTACCTCCCCGCGTGGATTGAAGAATCCCTGGAGGGTCGGAGGAGGAATATGGTGAGACGGCCCACATTGGTTGACTTTTCAAGTATTAGTGCGAGGATAGATGCATACGCATATAAATGCGCATGCGGGACCGTCGATACGGCTGTGACCGCAAAACGTTTACAGATTGGATGGGTAATGCAACTCGAGAACAAGGTCGCATTCGTCACCGGCGGCGGATCGGGGCTCGGTCTTGCGACCGCAAAGACTTTCATTGCCGAGGGCGCGAAGGTCATGATCTTCGACTTCAATCCCAAATCGCGGGAAGTCGCCGGCGAGATCGGTGCGAAGTTTGTGCAGGGTGATGTCTCCAGTGCCGAGAGCGTCCAGGCCGCCGTTGCGAAGACGGTCGAGGAGTTTGGCAGCCTTGACATTGCCGTAGCCTCGGCGGGTGTCGGCGGCGAGGGTGACGTGGTTACTTCCACCATCGAAAACTGGGAGCGTACCAACGGCATCGACTACTCGGGTGTTTTCTACACGAACAAGTACGTCATCGAGCAGCTTCTCAAGCAGGGCCGGGGCGGCGTTGTTGTCAACCTCGCCTCGATGTTCGGCCTGGTGGCCGTCTCCAACAACATCGCCTATTCGGCCTCGAAGGGCGGCGTTGTGAACATGACCCGCGCCGCCGGGACGATGTACGCGAAGGAGGGCATCCGTGTGAACGCGGTGGCCCCGGGCGTCATCCGAACTCCGCTCATCGACGAGCCCACGCTCGAGCAGTATGCAACACTGCACCCGGCAGGTCGCGTCGGCGAGGCGCAGGAAGTTGCCGATCTCATCACCTTCCTCACGAGCGACAAGGCAAAGTTCATCACCGGCGCGACCATTCCCATTGACGGCGGCTATACGGCTGTCTAGCCAAACCCGGCAGGACATAACGCGGGGTCACTCCGCGCCCGATAACCATGGCTAATCGGGCGCGGAGTGACCCCGCGTTGCTCCATTCTGGGCCTTCCCGGCGTCGGAACGACGACGGCGTCACCAACCACCGCGCGTCGGCGTATGTCCCGTGCGGGCATCGTCGGGCATGGCCATTTCGGCCCGGAGGCCGAGCAGCCGGATGGGACGGCCCGCCTCGATGACGGCTGCGAGGTCCAGGGCACGCGTGAGGATTTCGTTCCGGTCGAATGTCTCAGGAATCTTCTTCGCGTGGGTCTTGGTGATGAACGGCGCGTACCGAACCTTAAGGGTCAGCCCAATCACTGGCCGTCCCTCGGCTACAACATCCTCAAGGACACGTGCTGTCAGCTCCCTTACGGCTACGTCCACCTGGGCGGGCTCGGTCAGGTCGGCCTGGAAGGTGGTCTCCCGGCTGTGCCCGCGGGCAACCCACGGGGTGTCGTCCACCACGCTGGCGCCGTCCCCGCGTCCGAGCTCCGCGTACCAAGGACCCATCCGGGGGCCGAACTCCGGAACCAGGTCTTGCGGGTCCGAGGCGGCGAGCTCGGCCACCGTGTCGATGCCGAGTTTGGCCAGCCGGCCCGAGACTTTGCTTCCGACGCCCCAAAGGTCCTTGGTGGGCCGGCTACCCATGACCTCGAGCCAGTTCCCGGCGGTGAGGCGAAAGACGCCGGCCGGCTTTCCGAAACCTGTGGCGACCTTGGCTCTGACCAGGGTGTCGCCGATGCCCACGCTGCAGTGCAGCCGCGTCCGCTCCAGGACGGCTGCCTGCAGCTGCCGTGCGTAGGCTTCCGGATTATCTGTCTCGGTGCCAACAAATGCTTCATCCCAGCCCAACACCTGGACAGTGGCGCCATGCTGCGCGCGCAAGGTAGCCATCACCGCCTCAGAGGCCTCGAGGTACGCCTCGTGATCAACCGGAAGGATCACAGCGTCCGGTACTTTCCGGGCCGCGATCCGTAACGGCATTCCGGAACCGACGCCGAACGCCCGGGCTTCGTAGGATGCCGTGGACACCACAGCCCGTTCCGTGGGGTCGCCACGGCCGCCCACAATGATGGGCTTGCCTGCAAGCTCCGGCCGTCGAAGTACTTCGACTGCAGCGATGAACTGGTCGAGATCGACGTGCAGCACCCACCGGATTCCGCTCACGCCACCAGTCTGCCCTAAACGTTGCCCGCAGGCACCGGATCCTGACCAGGTCTCGCCGCTGAGCCTTTGGCCGCCACTTTCCTCAGAAGAGCTCTTCGCCGCGAAGCACTCTTTCCAGGTCCTCGGTGCTCAGGCCCGCTGCTCCCAGAATCCACTTTGTCCCGTAGCCAGCCTGGCTGGATGTACGGACAGCAGCACCAAGATCGATAGCCGCGCTCCGGCAGGCGTCCATGGCGTGGCGAAGTTCATCCGCCGCTTGCCGAACCGGCAGGCTTACTTCATCGGGCGGCACAGTTGACCGTGCGGTGGTGTCGTCAATGTTGAAAGTCCAGTCGGAGTCCAATTTTTCCCCATTCTTGGTGACTCGGAATAGAGACAGGATATGTCGCGAAGTGGGCTCAAGCGCCGGGCCATGAATCGCAATATCTTGCGGTTCGTGCTGCCTCCAGTGGTTTTTTGACCTGCATCTCCCTGGCATCCCAGGGGGATGCTGCGCAAGGGCCCGGGCACGCTGCCCAGGCCCTTGGGCATGCATGGCTGCCTGACCTCAACGCTTTTTGGAGGGATGGTTAGCCCGGTCTCCTAGTTGAGTGGAAGTCCGAAGTGGTAAGTGTCGCCCGTCATGTCAATGGACTTGAATGGTCCCTCGCATTTTCCAGATACCGCCGAGCAAACCGAGATACCTGGACCGATCAGGGCCAACTCTTCAGGCCCGGCCCAGCCGTAGCGCTGCTGGAAACCGCGCCCGATCTTGACTGCTGCCCCGGTCGCCGTCTCGACAATCAGGCCATGGGCCGGGGCATACCAAAACCGGCCACCAGGGCTGAGGCCACTGCCGAAAGCCGTCCGGTCTCCATAGGAAGAGTGGACCGAGGACAAAACGGTTCCGTCAGCGTTCTCGAAATCGATGCGATCCTCCCTCTCCACCGCCCAAATGTCCCCGCTGACATCGGCAACAGGCCGGTCGCTCAGTTGAGGGGCTTCGCCCGCGGCCCACCGCCAAACCCACACCTCCCCCGTGGCCCCTCCACCGGGCGAGATTGCGTAGTAGACGGCGGCATCATCGATTGATCCGTAAACCACACTTTTTTCGGCGGCTAGAGACGGGATCACTGCATGGGCGAGAGCCTCCCCGGTGCTTGGACGCACGACGACGATGTCCCCGCCGTATGCGCCCCTATGGACCCAAGAGACCAGGTCATGGCTGGGGTTACCGACTATGTCCCGAATGTCCTGAAACTCACCCCATTGACGGCTAAGGCGGGTTTCCTTGGGTTCCAGCCAGTCGAGCTCCCTGATGCTGTGTTCCCAGTCTGCCCAAACAAGCCTCGACGTCTCGGCATTCACATAGACCACACCAGTGGAAGTCGTTGTGAATGACGCCACGCGGGCCGGTAGCCATCTGTTTTCCCCGGCATATAGGTCTCCCGCATCCGTGTAGAACAGGGCATCAGGGCCCCAGCCTTCGCGTGCGGCAACAGCTACTTCAGATTCCGAAGTCGAAGGCACCGGAAAGGCCGGACCGGGAAGCGGCCGCTTCCGATCCGGCTCCTCATAGGTGCAGCCGACGATCCAAAATGCCAGTCCCAGGCTGACAATGAGCGCCGTTACCCGCTGACGCCTTAATTTACGGCCCCACACCCCGCTGCTCACTTCCACACCTTCTGCTCACCTTCGAGGGGTGTCATGGAGCTCTTCGATCCACCAAGCCGTTACAGGTTACTGTGAGGCCCCGCAGCCGGGTGGCCCCGCGGGCGGCCCGGGATGGGAGGCCGTCGCCTCAAGTCTCCTCCGGCACAGAACCCGTGACAATGAAGAGCTGTACGGCGCCAAATTTGGGAGGGTCACAGATATCGTGTTTGAGGCAGAAGGCAAGTTTCCAGCCGGGGACAGTTATGGATCCCTATCGCAGCAGACCCCGCCAGATAGACGCTGCCTTCGCAGGCCCACAATCCAGGTATTTCCTGCCGGAACCCGGCTCGCTAGGCTGTGTCCCATGAACGGGAACAAGCCATGAACGGACGCTCCTATCCAGAGGGCGTACCGAGTTGGATCGACACAGAGCAGGCTGACGTTGAGGCGGCCGCTGAGTTCTATTCAGGACTTTTCGGCTGGACGTTCGAGGACGTGATGCCGCACGGAGCTCCGGGCCGCTATCTGATAGCAAAGCTTGATGGCCAGGATGTTGCCGGGCTGGCGGGCAGCCCTGGCGGTACGCCGCGGTGGAACACCTACATCGCCGTGGATGACGCGGATGCCGCAGTGCAGCGACTGATTGCCGCTGGCGCCACGGTGCTCGAGGCACCGGCGGACGCGGGGGAGGGAGGGCGCAGCGCGGCGCTAACCGATCCCGAAGGTGTTGAGTTCCGCCTCTGGCAGGCCAAACGACGGTTAGGAGCGCAGGCGGTTAACGCGCCGGGGTCCTGGAACTTCAGCGACCTCCACACAGACAGCCCCACCGCAGCAGTTGCGTTCTATGGAGGCGCATTCGGCTGGCAGGTCGACGACGTCGGATTCGGCATGATGGTCCGCCGGCCGGGTTACGGTGACCATCTTGCAGCTACATCCGATCCCGATATCAGGGAGCGGCAGGCAGAATTTTCCGCGCCACCAGGCTTCGAGGACGCCATCGCGTGGGTGGTGCCCACTGACCCCGGGGAACCGCCGCACTGGCACGTCACGTTCGCCGTTGCCGACCGTGATCAGACGGTCGAAGAGGCGAAACGCCTTGGCGCCGAAGTCCTCAGGCAGCGTGAGACTGACTGGACACGCGATGCCCTGATCCGTGACCCGCAAGGAGCCGAATTCACCGCAAGCCAATTCACAGCCGGCTAGATGGGACGAATGGTCCCGCGGCTACAACGGGCGTGGACCCCGGGACCACGTCAGGGTGCCATCGACTCCGGTGTTTCGATCCCCAGGGAGCGCAGTTTCCGGTAGAGGGTGGTCCGGCCCATCCCGAGTGAATCCGCAGCAACAGATCGGTTGCCTCCGCTCTGTTCGAGCGCGGCCACGATGGCATCCCGTTCCAGGGACTCGAGTTTGGAAAGCCTGCGCCGGCTGGTGCTTTGGAGGTGCTCGGGGAGATCGTTGGCCTGCAGCACTCGGCCCGGATGTGCCCTGCCCAAGGCTTCCAGTGTGACGCGGAGTTCGGCAATATTCCCGGGCCAGTGCCACCGCATGAGGCCTTGGAGTGCCACTGCTGAGAGGGTGGACCGGTCTGCTGGTGCGGCCGCGTCCAGGAAATGTGCGGCCAGGACGGGGATGCGTTCCTTGGTCTCGGACAGGCTGGGCACAGTGACGCGTGCAGCGATCTGGGACACGGCTTCTGAGACGTAGTCCGGGCATGCTTCCGGATTCATGGTCAGAACAAGCCGGGCGGTGGAGGCGGAGGGAGCAGGGCGGCCAGCGGGGGAGGGTGCCCCGTGCTGGCGCGTGGCTGCGTCCAGTGCCTTGAGCCTGTTCAGTTCGTTCCGCGACGGGGTGAGCCGGGAGCAGCAGGATGAGTTCGCGGCGAACTCCCACAACCTCTCTGCTGCGGCGTGGGATGAGGGGTTCTACGACAACCTGGTCACCCCGGTGCCGGGCACTGACCTGGTCCGGGACGAGGGCATCCGTGCCGGGTCCTCGGCGGAGAAGCTCGCCGGGCTCAAGACCGTGTTCCGGGCCGAGAACGGGACTGTGACGGCCGGGAACGCCTCCCCGCTCTCCGATGGGGCGTCGGCTGCATGGATCGGCTCCGAGAACGCGGCCGGGATCCTGGGCCTGGAACCCCTTGCCCGCATCGCCGGGCGCGGCGCGCACGCCAATGATCCGCAGTTCTTCGGCTACGCGCCGGTGGAGGCGGCGAACAAGGCCCTCGCGAAGGCGGGCATCGGCTGGGACCAGGTGGGCGCCGTCGAACTTAACGAGGCGTTCGCTGCGCAGTCCCTGGCGTGCATCAACGCCCGGGGCATCGACCCGCGAATCGTGAATCGGCATGGCGGGGCGATCGCGATGGGCCACCCCTTGGGCGCGTCCGGTACCCGGATCCTGGGCACCCTGGCCCGGTCCCTGCAGGCCTCCGGGGAACGCTGGGGCGTCGCCGCGATCTGCATCGGCGTCGGCCAGGGCCTCGCCGTCGTCATGGAAAACGTCACATAAACCGCACTAAGGCATACTGAACAGGAGTTTTAGGGACCCGTCAGCTTTGGCTGGCGGGTCCCTGCAATGTCCTTGAAGAAACGAACCAACGTGGGTTTGCCTGGCGGCGGTTGACGCGCGCCGGGCCTTTTGTATGGAAAAAGGAGAGTGAACGTGACACGTATTGGCATTGTGGCCGAGTTGGGTCGCGAGAGCCGGGTGGCGGCGACGCCCACCACGGTTAAGCAGTTGTTGGGGTTGGGCTACGAGGTTGTGGTCGAGAAGGGCGCGGGGGAGTCCGCGTCGTTCCGTGATGAGGCCTATGTTGAGGCCGGTGCCCTGATTGTGGGTGCTGATGAGGCGTGGGGGTCTGAGGTGGTGCTGCGGGTTAATCCGCCCACCGAGGAGGAGATTGACCGGCTGGCTCCCGGTGCGACGCTGATCGGGTCGTTGAGCCCTGGGCTGCGGCCGGAGCTGGTGGAGGCCCTGGCGGCACGTCCGATCACGGCGCTGGCATTGGATGCGGTGCCGCGGATTTCGCGGGCGCAGTCGATGGATGTGTTGAGCTCGATGGCGAACATTGCCGGGTACCGTGCGGTGATTGAGGCCGCGCATGAGTTCGGCCGGTTTTTCACCGGCCAGGTGACAGCTGCGGGCAAGGTCCCGCCGGCGAAGGTCCTGGTGGCCGGCGCCGGTGTGGCCGGGTTGGCGGCGATCGGTGCTGCGTCCAGCCTCGGCGCTATTGTCCGTGCGACCGATCCGCGCCCTGAGGTCGCTGACCAGGTGAAGTCCATCGGCGGGACCTACCTCAAGGTTGAGGTGGAGGAGGAGATGAAGTCCTCCGACGGATACGCGAAAGCCACCTCCGAGGCCTACAACGCCCGGGCCGCTGAGATCTACACCGAGCAGGCACGCGATGTGGACATCATCATCACCACGGCCCTGATCCCGGGCCGTCCGGCACCGAAGCTGCTCACGGCCGAGGACGTGGCCGGGATGAAGTCCGGCAGCGTGATTGTGGACATGGCCGCCGGGCAGGGCGGGAACGTGGAAGGCTCCGTGGCCGGGGAGCGCGTGGTCACTGATAACGGTGTGGTCATCCTGGGCTACACGGATCTGCCTGCCCGGCTCCCGGCCCAGGCGTCCCAGCTGTACGGGACGAACATGCTGAACCTTCTCAAGCTCCTGACCAAGGACAAGGACGGGGTGTTGAGGATCGACTTTGATGATGTGGTGCAGCGTTCGGTGACGGTGGTCCGCGACGGCGAGAAGACGTGGCCACCGCCCCCGGTCCAGGTCTCCGCCGCCCCCGCGGCCACGGCCCAGGCCCCGGTTGCCGATGCCGCTGCGCCGAAGAAGAAGCAGGGCCTCAGCACCGGCGCCAAGGCCGGGCTGTTTGCGGCCGGGATTGCTGCGCTGTTCCTGATCAACGCGGTCGCTCCGGCGCCGTTGCCGCAGCACTTCACCGTGCTGATGCTCTCGGTCGTGGTCGGTTTCTACGTGATCGGGAAGGTCCACCACGCCCTGCACACCCCGCTGATGTCCGTCACCAACGCAATCTCCGGGATCATCGTCGTCGGTGCGCTGCTGCAGGTCACCTCGGACAACCCGGTGATGCAGGTCCTCGCCGCCGTCGCGGTGCTGCTGGCCAGCATCAACATCTTCGGCGGCTTCGCCGTCACCCGCCGCATGCTCGCCATGTTCTCCCGTGGAGACGGGGCCCGCAAATGAGCGCCGTCACCGAAGCAGCAGCAACACTTTCGAGGAGCCTTACCGTGTCTGACACCGTCTCCGGTCCGTTGACCGCCGACACCATCGCGGGAGCTGCGTACATCGTCGCGGCCCTGCTGTTCATCCTCAGCCTCGCCGGCCTAAGCAAACACGAAAACGCCCGCGCCGGCGTCGTCTACGGCATCACCGGCATGGTCATCGCCCTCGCCGCCACAGTCTGGCTGACCGTGCAGGGCGCCTGGGGCACCGGCCACGGCCTCACCGGCCTGGTCCTGCTCCTGGCCGCGGTGATCGTCGGCGGAGCCATCGGCCTCTGGCGCGCACGCGTGGTGGAAATGACCGGGATGCCCGAACTCATCGCACTGCTGCACAGCTTCGTGGGCCTCGCCGCGGTCCTGGTGGGCTGGAACGGCCACCTCGAAGCCCCTTCCCTGTCCCCGGAGCTGATGGCCGTCCACCACGCCGAGGTGTTCATCGGCGTGTTCATCGGCGCGGTAACCTTTACCGGCTCGATCGTGGCGTTCCTGAAACTCTCGGCCCGGATGAAGTCCTCGCCGCTGATGCTGCCGGGCAAAAACGT
>NZ_QAIQ01000692.1:8139-8535 GCF_003061105.1 Arthrobacter sp. HMWF013 | reverse complement strand
GCGACCTCATCCTCAACAGCGGCCCGCCCGCCGCCTTCACCAATCCCGCCTACCTGTTCCCGCCGCTGCTGGCCACCGTTCTGGTCTACTTCCTATACACCAGCGTTAGGCGTTTCAAGTCGCTGCTGACCCTGTTCGACGCCGGCGGGCTGGCCCTCTTCTGCATGACCGGAACGGTCAAGGCCCTGGCTGTGGGCATGCACCCCGTGGCTGCGGTGCTGCTGGGCGTGATGACGGCGGTGGGCGGCGGGCTGCTGCGGGACGTCACAGCCAACGAGGTGCCGGAACTCTTCAACCCGAAGGACATCTACGCCCTGCCCGCGTTCCTGGGGTCTGCGCTGACCGCCATTCTGTGGGTTGCCGGCGCCTTTAACGTTCTCTCGGCAGCCGGCATCG
>NZ_QAIQ01000692.1:4811-8129 GCF_003061105.1 Arthrobacter sp. HMWF013 | reverse complement strand
CCGCCACTGGCAGGCGCCGCTGGCCGTGCACGGCTGGCAGCGGCGGGGCGAAACCGGGGACGCGGGCGGCGGCTCTTAGGACGCTGCTCCGGGCGGGTCCGCGGGCGGCTTTGCAGGTGGTGTTCCGGGCGGCTTTTTGGGCGGCTTTTGGGACCCCGGCGATTAGCTAGGATTAGAGCCATGACTGACATGTTCCTCGAGAAATTCCGCGCGCTTGTTCCGAAGTATCTCGAAGATGAATGGCAGGAAGAGGACGGCCTTACCACTGAAGAGCTGGACGCCGCCCTCGCCGAACACCAGTTCCAGGTTCCGTTGGTCCTGAAGGAGTTCTACCAGGCCGTTGGCGGCTGCGAGGACCTCATGGAGGCCTACCACTACTTCTGGGACCCCGAAGAGCTGGAAGTTGATGACGAAGGCTTCCTGATGTTCCTTGAGGACGAGGAAGAACAGTTCACCTGGGGCATCCGCGTGGGCGACCTCAGCGTCCCGGATCCCATCGTCTACCGCCGCAACAACGCCCGCGGCCAGTGGAAATCCGAGGAGGGCACCTTCTCCGAGTTCGTCTTCGACATGTTCGAGTGGGCCTTCAACGACGAAGAGGACTAACCCCCCTCCCCGATTCACCCGCCGCGGCTCACTTCACGGCGCCCCTGCCGCTGGAATTCCCCGGGTTCGCCGCCGCCGTCCAGCGTGTCTGCCCAATCTACCGGCGTTTCGGCCGGCTCACAAGGCAAAGCCGGGGAGGCTCAGCGGACCACGCGTCCGCGAAGCACCTGCCAGACCTCAGTCATCATCCGCTGCGGGTTGTGGACCACGTCCCCGTAGCCATACCGGAGCACGGCGTAACCATCCAGGGTGCTGGCATTGTTCCTGCGCCGATCCTTCTTGACCTGCCGCGGCTCGAGGTGAGTGGCGCCGTCGAGTTCCACAATGAGGAATCCCTCCAGCAGGAAGTCCACAATTCCAATTCCTGGAAGGTCCACTTGGGTCTGCACGAAGATTCCTTCGTTTCGGAACATGAGCCTGGCCACCACCTCGATGGCAGATCCGGCGGTTCCGTCCACCAGTTCCAGGACCCTGCGGGCCGCCCCGTTCCGGTTGCCGGGCAGATAATTCCTAAGGTAGGACAGGTTTGTGGTCCCCTGCAGCAGCGCACTTTCCACCATGACGGCCGCTTCTACGCTTGGGAGGCACCGAAGCCCGTGAAGCAGCACGTCAGTCAGTCCAGCCACGGGCAACGCCGGCAGCGGAGGCACCACAGTTTCCCGGTGCAGCACGGAGCCCTTTGCATGCCCGTGGCGGCATAGGAGATGAAGGCGCGCGGGCTCGTGGAGACGCCAGAGCCGGTGATGGTCAGTAGCTGAGCCACAGGTCAGCAGGCCATTGGCCAGAACCGCAGCCACCATGTCCGGCTGGGCACCTGGGAGCGCCAAAATTCCCTGCCGCAGGCGAACCACCGGCCCCGTGGCGACGGCGTTACGGATGTTCCGGTCAGAAAATCCAGCTCTCCGGAGGGCCGTCGTCGTCGTCACTGAGCCGGCGTACCGCACGAAGGAAGTGACGTCCATCAGTCCAGCTGACCCCGATCCACGCACCGGCGGACAGGCCAGGACTGCGCTATGTGGACAACTCCTGCCGCTGGCCCTCCCCGGTATTGGGCCATCGCATGGGCGCGTCGACCCGACTCGCGGGCATGACGACGGCGGCCATTGGCGACCGTGGGGAGATCCAGCGCGGTTGGAGCGGGAAAGTCTGTGACACCCAAGTAACAAGGGGCTTGCGCTTTGTGACAAACCTGTCATAGACTGTTCACGGATCCGCTAAACGCCTCCGGCGGATCTGATGCGAACGGAGAAATAGCCCCGGTTCGATGCAACGTATGACTCGTAACGTTGCAGAGAACCGGGGCTATTCCGCTTTAACAGCAATCCCAGGCCAAGCTAGCCGGGGTCAAAAGCCAGGATCAGCTGGCGCGGTCCACCACGGCCAGGGCGAAGTTGGACAGCGAAGACTTCACAACACCCTCGGGCAGTGGGGCCAGGGCAGCGATGGCTTCATCGGCCCAGCCGCGGGCAACCACCCAGGATTCGGCCGTCACCGGGTGCTCGCGCAGCCCGGCCACGGCGGAAGCCAACGCCTCGTCCGAGGTCAGGTCCCCATCAATGAGCTTCAAAAGTTCGACGGCGGACTGGTCGCCGGCAGCCGCATCGCGCCGGAGGAACAGCACAGGCAGCGTGGGGACGCCTTCGCGGAGGTCAGTGCCCGGGGACTTGCCCGACTTGACCTTGACGCCCGTGACATCGATGACGTCGTCGGCCAGCTGGAAGGCAACGCCCACCTTCTCGCCGTACTCCACGAGCACATTCTCGTACGCCGGATCTGCGCCGGCGAAGATCGCGCCAAGCTGGCCGGAAGCAGCCACCAGGGAGCCGGTCTTATCGGCGATGACGGAGAGGTAGTGGTCCACCGGATCCTCGTCCGGACGCGGGCCCACAGTTTCATGCAGCTGGCCCAGGCACAGGCGTTCGAAGGTGCGGGCCTGGATACCCAGAGCACGCGAACCCAGCTCGGACACCAGGATGGAGGCGCGGGCAAAAATGAGGTCGCCGGTGAGGACCGCAACCGAGTTTCCCCAGACCTCGTGGGCCGTAGGAGCGCCGCGGCGGAAGGGGGCGGAGTCCATGACGTCGTCGTGATAGAGGGTTGCGAGGTGGGTCAGTTCAACCACCACGGCAGCCTGCACCACGGCCGGCAGCGAAGCATCACCGAGGTGTGCGCACAGCAGGGTCAGAAGCGGACGGATGCGTTTGCCGCCGGCTTCCACCAGGTGGCGCGACGTCGCGTCAGCCAGCGGATCGGAGTTGGCGATCGCTTCGCGCAGCTTCTTCTCCACCCGGGCCAGGTTGTTGGTGATGGCGGGGCCCAGCTCGGCGTCCTCCGCGATCGCCGCAAAGCCGGCAGGCAGCTGGAGGCCCGTGGCAATGGCGGTGGTGTTGAGGCTGGGTTCGGAGTCCGGCAGGCCGTGCCCGGCGTGCGTCCAGCTGTGGTCTGCGGAGTTAGTCACGGGTTAACCCTAACTTTTTGTTGCGGATACCGCTGGTTCGTAGCCGGGGAGGTATTGGATGTCGCCGGGACGAGCAGTTCCAGGACCCGGATGACGCGGTCCTCGAAGCCCTTCGCGGCCGGGTCGGTGAGGTTGGCCAGGAGCCGCACCACAAAGCGCATCAGGACGGGAATCGGCATGCCGGTCCGCAGCGCGAGCTTCATGACCGCAGGCTTTCCGATCAGCGCGGCAAAGGCCCGGCCCAGCGTGAAGTG
>NZ_QAIQ01000692.1:3708-4801 GCF_003061105.1 Arthrobacter sp. HMWF013 | reverse complement strand
CACATAGTCCGCGTAGCCTGAAAGGTGGGCGTCGGCGTCGTGCGTTGACGAGGAAGGCGCGTCAATGATGAACTCTGCCGCGAACCGCGCGGACTCCATCGCGTAGGAGATGCCCTCGCCGTTGAACGGGGACACCATGCCGCCGGCGTCGCCCAGGAGCAGAATGCCGGGTGCGTAGTGCGGCGTGCGGTTGAAGCCCATGGGCAGCGCGGCGCCCCGGATCTCGCCCACCTGGTTCTCGGGCGTGAAGCCCCATTCGGCGGGCATCGCCGCGGTCCATTCGCGCAGGACCTGCTTGTAATCGAGCTTGCCGAATTCCTTGGAGGAGTTCAGGATGCCCAGGCCAACGTTGGAGGTGCCGTCGCCGACGCCGAAGACCCAGCCGTAGCCGGGGAGCAGCTTGCCGTCGCGGCCGGGCAGTTCCAGCCAGCCTTCCATCCAGTCGTCATCGTGGCGCGGCGAGGTGAAGTAGGTGCGCACGGCCACGCCGAGCGGGCGGTCGTCGCGCTTCTGGATGCCAAGCGACACGGCGGTGCGGGTGGAGTTGCCGTCGGCGGCGAGTACGACGTCGGCGCTGAACTCCCGCGTCTCCCCCGTCTTGCGCCCGGACTCGTCCAGGAGCGCTGCGCGGACTCCGGTCACGCGGCCGGCCTCGGACCGCAGGGCTTCGGTGACGCTGTGCCGCTCAAGAACCACCGCACCGGCGGCCTGCGCGTGCCGGGCCAGTTCCTCGTCAAAGCCGAGGCGCGTGCGGATCAGGCCGTACTGCGGGAAATCCGAGACCTCGGGCCAGGGCAGTTCAATGGTCCGGCCGCCGGCCAGGAGCCGGAGGCCCTTGTTCCTGCGCCAGCCATCGGACTCAGGATGCGGCAGGCCGAGCTTCTGGATTTCGCGGACCGCCCGCGGGGTGAGGCCGTCGCCGCAGACCTTCTCGCGCGGGAAGCTGGTCTTCTCCAGGACGGTCACATCGATGCCGGCCTTGGCCAGGTAATACGCGGCGGTGGACCCGGCTGGCCCGGCGCCGACAATCAGTACTTTCACGCCGTCAGCGGGTGATGTTGCGGCGGAGCTTGGCCACGGGGCCCTTGTGCGC
>NZ_QAIQ01000692.1:541-3698 GCF_003061105.1 Arthrobacter sp. HMWF013 | reverse complement strand
GCCCCATCCGGGGTGGATTCCAGCGGCTTGGTGGCGCGGTGGATGGCCACGATCCCGCCGGTCAGGTTGCGGTAGTTGACGCCTTCCCAGCCTGATTCCTGCAGCCAGGCGGCGAGGTGGTCCTGGTCCGGCCAGGCGCGGATGGACTCGGCGAGGTAAACGTAGGCGTCCGGGTTGGAAGCGACCTTCACGGCGATGGCAGGCAGGGCGCGCATGAGGTATTCCGTATACATGGTGCGCCAGAGCGGGACCACGGGCTGGGAGAACTCGGCGATGACCAGCTTGCCGCCGGGCTTGGTGACGCGGAGCATCTCGGCCAGGGCCTTTTTGGGCTCGTTGACGTTCCGCAGGCCGAACGAGATGGTGCTGGCGTCAAAGGAGTTGTCCGCGAAGGGCAGGTTGGTGGCGTCACCGGCGACAAAGTTG
Organism: Arthrobacter sp. HMWF013; assembly: GCF_003061105.1. Lineage (GTDB taxonomy): Bacteria > Actinomycetota > Actinomycetes > Actinomycetales > Micrococcaceae > Arthrobacter. The sequence goes on along the minus strand of NZ_QAIQ01000692.1, from coordinate 3,272 downwards.
ATGTCCGGGCGGCGGCGCTTGCCCACTTTGAGCATTCCAAGGGAGAAATCGCAGGCGATCACATCTATGCCTGCATCGGCATATGGCTCGCTGGACGTGCCGGTGCCGGCGGCCAGGTCAAGCACCCGCTGGCCGGGCTTCACATCCATGGCATCCACCACAACCTTGCGCCAGCGGCGGGTCTGTCCCATGGAGAGGACATCGTTGACGACGTCGTATTTAGGTGCGACGTCGTCAAACATCGTGGCTACTTCGTCCGGACGCTTATCCAAGGATGCTCGGTTCACCATGCCATTGTCGCAAATGTTCCGCGGGGCCACGAACCACACGCGGATCTTGGGCTGTGGGCTGAAAGCTCAGTGAACTTTACGCAGAGTAGTGTTGTCTCATCATGACGAGCACGTTCCGCACCCTGACAGTCCCCCTGGATGGAAAAGCATCTCCGGAGGGGCTGCCTCAGTTTCTGGTCCGGGACGACCTCCTCTGCTGGACCCGCCGCGAGGCCGGCCTGGTGGGCTTCGGCGAAATCGCCCGCTTCACGGCCACCGGCCCGGAGCGTTTCCTCGAGGCAGACATCTGGTGGCGCCACCTCGTCCTTGAAGCCGACATCACCGATTCCGTGGAATTGCCCGGGACCGGCCCTGTGGCTTTCGGCTCGTTCGCCTTTTCCAAGAAGTCCCCGTTTGAATCACGGCTGATTGTGCCCGAGATCGTGGTGGGCGTGCGTGACGGCAAGTACTGGCTCACCCAGTTAACGGTCGACGACGGCGAACTCACCAGGGAGGGCGCCCTCGCCGCCTTGGACCGCTGGCTCAGCAGCGGCAGCACGAAGGACACACTGCGGAACCTCCCGACGCCGGCCACCCCCTCCGCCGGGGACGGCACCTCCCCGGACGGTTCCGCGAAGGCGGGCACCGCCGTCGTCGTACGTCCTGTTCCTCTGGCTGCCGGCGCAACGCTGCACACCGGTTCGCTCAGCGAAAAGGACTGGATGGCCGCCGTTGCCGCCGGGGTGGCGGAAATCCAGACCGGGGCGCTGGAGAAGCTGGTGCTGGCGCGCGACATCGTGGCTACCCTCCCGGCAGGCGTCAGCCATGCGGAGGTGCTGCGCGAACTCGCCCAGCGGTACCGCGAATGCTGGACGTACGGCGTGGACGGGCTGGTGGGCGCGACGCCCGAGATGCTGATCCAGGTGGAGGGCCGCACCGCCCAGGCCCGTGTTCTGGCCGGAACCCTGGACCGCCGCGATGCGCATGGCGAGGACGGCATCCCGATGGAGTATGCGGAGCGGGTGCTTGCCGGATCCGAGAAGCAGCGGCATGAACACGAGATCGCCATCCAGTCGCTGACCTCGCAGCTGGCACCGTTTTCGGAAGCCATGAACGCGCATGACGAACCTTTTATCCTGGAGCTGCCGAACGTGTGGCATCTGGCCTCGGACGTGAAGGCGGAGCTTGCTGAGGTGGAGGGCCACGTCCCCACCTGCCTTGCACTGATTAACGCGCTGCACCCCACGGCCGCCGTTTGCGGGACGCCCACGCTGGTGGCGGGGTCGCTGATCCGGAAGCTCGAACACCTGGACCGTGGCCCTTACGCCGGGCCGGTCGGGTGGCTGGACGCGGCAGGCAACGGCGAATGGGGCATCGCGCTCCGCGGTGCCGTGATCGAGGATCCCCACACCGTGCGTCTCTATGCCGGCTGCGGCATCGTGGACGGATCACAGCCCGAGGCAGAGCTGGCTGAGACCTGGGCTAAATTCCGTCCGATGCTGGAGTCACTCGGCATCCGCAGCTAGTGCTTGATTTGCCCGTGATTTAGTTGTCCAATAGTGAATCTAAGTTTCGTGTGACGCACATCTCGCTTTCAGCGATACACTATGAACCGATTTAGTACCGCACACCCCTGCAACAAAAGGTAAAAAACATGCAGCTCATGTCCCTGGCTTCGGCCAAAATGACCGCCAAGGCAGCAGCGATCCTCGCCGCCGGCGCTCTCACCCTCACTGCATGCGGCGGTGGCAGCTCCACCCCGGCAGCCTCCGAGGGCGGAATCCAGCTCATCAACGCAGGCAAGCTCACGGTCTGCTCTGACGTCCCTTACGAGCCGTTCGAATTCCAGAAGGACGGCAAGATCGTCGGTTTCGACATCGACATCGCCACCGAGGTTGCCAAGGACCTGGACGCCGAACTCAGCGTCGTTGACAGCTCCTTCGAGGCCATTGAGACCGGAACCGCGCTCACCGGCTGCGATCTCTCCATCTCCTCGGTCTCCATCACGGATGTCCGCAAGGCCGTCATGGACTTCTCCGATCCCTACATGGATGACGACCTTACGCTGGTGGCCACCACGGCGTCCGGCATCACTGACATTGAGAGCGCCAAGGGCAAGAAGGTGGGCGTCCAGCAGGCCACCACCGGCGCGAAGTATGCCGATGAAAACGGCATCGATGCCCAGCAGTTCGAGGACAGCGGCCTCCTGGTCCAGGCCCTCCAGGCCGGCACCATCGACGCCGCGCTGGGCAACCAGTCGATCCTGGCCTACGCCATCAAGGACGATGCCAAGTTCGAGCGCGTGGAGGACTATGCCACGGGCGAGAAGCTGGGTATTGCCATCAAGAAGGGCAACACCGCCATGGCTGAGAAGGTCAACGGCACGCTCAAGCGCCTGACCGACGACGGCACCCTGAAGAAGTTCGAGACCACCTGGTTCGGCGAAACCGCCAAGTAGCAGG
>NZ_QAIQ01000692.1:0-531 GCF_003061105.1 Arthrobacter sp. HMWF013 | reverse complement strand
CCCCATGGCAATGACCGCACGTCAACGGGCCAGAGTGAGCCTGTATGTCCAGATCGGCATATTCGTCGTGGCCGTGGCCGCGCTGATTCTGGCCACCGACTGGAAAACCATCGGCACCAGTGTCTTCAACTTCGGCAAGATCGGCCCGATGTTTCCGGACATCTTCCTGGTGGGCCTCAAAAACACCCTGATCTACACCTTCCTGGGCTTCGTGGTGGGCCTCTCCGGCGGCCTGCTCCTGGCCCTGATGAAGCTCTCCGCCTTCCCGCTGTACCGCTGGATCGCCACCGGCTACATCGAATTCTTCCGCGGCATCCCGGCCCTGCTGGTGTTTATCGCCTTCGGCTACGGCGTGCCCCTGGCCTTCGGCGTCCAGTGGAACGTCACCATCGTGGTCATGGTATCGCTGGGTATGGTCGCCTCGGCATACATCGCCGAAACCCTCCGCGCCGGCCTGCAGGCCGTGCCCAAGGGCCAGCTCGAGGCTGCCCGCTCGCTGGGCATGCCGCAGTGGCGGGCCATGGTGTCGAT
>NZ_QAIQ01000691.1:4896-11895 GCF_003061105.1 Arthrobacter sp. HMWF013 | reverse complement strand
CGTCAGCACCAGTGCGAGGATCTGCCGGCGTTTCAGTCCGAGTATCAGCCCGGTTTTCGGCCCGCCCGGTGCCGCGGGCTCGGGGCCGGAACGGCCTGGACCGATGGGATCATGACTGCCTGGGCTGCTCACCATGACTTAGTGTCCGCCCGCGGGCCGGGTTGTGGCTACAACATGGACTGTGTCGTTTCCGCAACATTTCCACAAGAAATGACGACGGTGAAATGACGACGGCGGCGGGACGGGTCCGGCGGAAAAGTCCCGCGGGGTGCCGGACATGGCGGTCCACGCTGTTCCCGTTCAGGGCAGTTCGCGTCTGAGTGCGGCCTGGAGTGCGGTGTTGGGCAGGCCCGGTGGGCCCGTGCCGGTGAGATAGAGCCCCATCTGCGTGCCGTGGTATTCCCAGTACGCGAAGCTCAGGTTGTTCTCCTCCAGAAGGCTGAGCAGGTCCGTGACCCATTGGTCTCCGCCCTTGCCCTCGATCTCAAAGGCCTGCCGGACTGTTCCGAATTCCATGACGGACATCGGGACGTTGTTGTCGACGCCGAATTTCACGTGCTTGGCCATTTCGTGGGCCAGGTAGCTCTTGTCCCGCTGAAGGAATCCGTTCCCCGCGGCTCCAGGCGACTGGGCATAGACGTCCAGCTGAAGGCCGATCCGCGGGGCCGCGCCGGCTGACGGGGCAAGGCCCTGTCCACGCATGAAGCCCTGGATGCGGTACTGGTTGCCGGGTGTCACCTTGAACAGGTGTGAATGGTTGCTCCATCCATGGATGGCGGCGGCGTCCGGGGCGTTGCCGATGGAAATGCTGCCGTCATCCCGGTAGCCGGCGGTATCCCGTTTGAAGTCCACAGGTGCAGCCGGGTCGCCGCCGTAACTCCACTGGTACCAGTCCAGTGTGCCGTCCTTGCTCAGCTGGTCATTGACGATTTTGCGGAGTTCGGTTCCGTCCGGGCTGTACTCGGTCACCGTGATCGAATCAAAGCCGGCCGTGCCGCGCATCCCTCCCTGTGCGGTAGCCAGCGGAGTTGCTGCAACCGCGGTGGGGTCGCTGATGGTGACAAGGCCGCTGTCATACGGTGCCCAGTCCGAGGTGCCCAGTGGCAGGGACGGGGTACTGATGCGGCTTCCGGTCAGCAGCACCCTCGCGCCGGTCTGGAGGATCACGTCCGGGTCGGGGTAGCGGCCACCGTCCTGGATGGGGCCTTCCACCCAGGAAGCGTACTGGTGGGTGTACTTGATGGGCTCGTAGAAATGGAAGTCGTACACCACGTTCTTGTCATCAACCAGGAAGTGCTGATCGATCCCTGCCGCCCCGTAGTGGCCGTTGACCCCGTAGACCCCGCCGATGACCAGAAGGTGGTTCTGGTCCACCGAACGCACCGTGGCCACCAGCTTCCGCGCCAGCTCCTGCCATTGCTGCCCTGTGGCGTCCATGGTCACCGGTTCATTCAGCAGGTCGTACGCCGCGATGGCCGGCTCGTCCTTGTACCGGGTGGCGATGACGCGCCACATCTCGGCGTTCTGCTGCTGAAGGTCGGGATTGGACCAGATATCGAAACTGACCTGGTCACTGGTGGGGTCCAGCCAGAAGCCACCGATCGGAGTGTGCAGATCCAGGATCAGGCGCATCTCATGCTGCCGCGCCCACGCCACGTTCTGGTCCAGCCATGTGAGGAAAATGTCCGGTGACTCCGTGTACCAGTCCCCTTTGAAGGCGAACCGGATGCTGTTGAAACCCAGCTCCTTGGCCCGCACGAAGTCCGTCTCCGAGTGGTGCTGTGAGCGGGGGAGTTCGGCGGCTTTGAGGTTCCGGTGGTACAGGTTGGAGAAGTTCACTGCTTTCAGCCGGGTGGGCTTCCCGTCGAGGACCAGGCCCCGTCCGGCGGCACTGACAAAGCCCATGGGAGCACGCGTTTCTGTTGGCGTCCCCGCTGCGGGCCGGCTATTCGCGGGTCCGCTATCTGCGGGTCCGTCATTGCCGTTCCCGGACAGCGTGCACCCGGCAATGATCAGAAGCGGGACCAGCACCACCAAAACAACCGCCAGCCACCATGGCAACCGCCGCTGGCCGGCTTCCCGCCAAGTGTTGCCCTGCGCGGGGCTCTCCGGAGGTGAACCGTTGCTCCCGGGCATCGATTGCTCCCATCGTTGGGCCATCAGGGCCCCAGCTTATTCGCACCCTGCAGACCGTGTCTCGGGTAAACGGAAAACTGTTACGGGAGTTAAACGCCGGCGTTCACCTCAGCCAGCCGGTGTCCACATCAGGCAGGGAGGTTCACCCGGGCATGCCGCAGAACGGACACGATCGCGGGCGCCAGTTCGTCTTCCATCTGGCGGTAGATGTCAGGGCTGCGCCGGTAGGGGTCGATGATGTCGTTCTCCGCGGAATCAGCCGGAAGTGACAGGTGCCGGACGGCTGCGGCACGGGCAGGCAACCCGCGCCAGAAGGCGGTGTTGGCACTCAGGGGATCGCCGTCGTCGGCCGCTCCCGGGCGTTGCGCGGCACTGTCCGCACGGTTGTCCAGGACGTCGAGCATCCGGGCGAACTCGCGGATGGTGAAGGTGCGTTTGAGCAGGGAGGCGTCCAGCTGGAGGACTTCGCCGCGGTGGCCGGAGGTCATGGTGAGCACCAGGTCCACGCCGCGCAGGATCTTGCTGGTGAGCTGCCGGGAGACAAAGCCGTCCGGATTCCCGCCGTAGGTGCGCACGATGTCGCCGGAGAGGGGTTGCATGGGGTCGCCCACCATGGCCCGGGTTCCGGCGCTGGTTACCACGAAGCCGCCGGGCATCACCTGGTCCAGGCCCGCCTGAAGCAGGCGTTCGGCCACGGGGGAGCGGCAGATGTTGCCGGTGCAGACGGTCAGGATCCTCACTGGTGCGGGTGCAGTTGCGGGGGATGCCACGGAGCTTCTCTTTCCAGCCGGGACGCCGGACCGGTGCGGCCAGACGTATCTTTCAACTTAACACGCCCGCACCCCACGATTCCCCCTACCCCCCCAAACGCTCTCTCATTTGATGTGGGTTTTCCCGGGACGCTCTCTCACTTGATGTGGGTTTTCCCGGGACGCTCTCTCACTCCCCCCTACAGGCGGAGTTCCATGAACACGCTGTTCGGATCCAGCACATAATCCGCGAAGGGCGGGCACTCGGTGAAGCCGTTCCTGGCGTAAAGCCGCCGTGCCGGAGCGAAATACTCCTCGGTCCCCGTTTCAAGGTAGATGTGCCCGTAGCCACCGCTCCGGGCCTCCGCCAGGATGTGCGTGAGCATCAGAGTGGCGACGCCGCGTCCCCGCGCACTTTCCGTGGTGCGCATGGATTTAATCTCGCCGAGCTTGGCTGATCCGAGTGGGGTGCTGAGGAGTTTGAGCGCGCCGCATCCAAGGAGCTCGCCGTCTTCCCGCGCTGTCCAGAAGCGGATCGACGGCCCGGTCAGTGCCGAATGGTCCAGCGCGTGCACACTTTCAGCCGGCGAGGTGGCGAACATGTCAGCCAGATGCTCGCTCAGGAGTTGGTGGACGTCCTCGCGGGCGGGGTCATCGTGGTCGATTCTTATCACCCGCAGAAATTTACCGGACCCTCCGGCATCAAGTGCCAGAGGGTCCGGTAAATGGTCGCATCAAGTGCCAGAGGGTCGGGTGAAAAGGCGCATCTGGTGCCAGAGGGTTCCGCGCCAGAGGTCCCGGGGGAGGGGAGAGTCAGAGGCCCGCGAGCAGCCCCTTCATCTCCACGATCTCCGCTGTCTGGGAGGTCACGATGGCCCGGCAGAGTTCGATGGCTTCAGGGTACTTTCCAGCTGAGATCTCCTGCTCTGCCATGGTGATGGCGCCTTCGTGGTGGCCGATCATCTGGGTGAGGAAGAGCCGGACCGCTTCCGTGCCTTCGGCAGTCTTGAGCTTGTTGATGCCGTCCGCGTCCACCATGCCACCCATCGAGTGGCCGGGCATGGTGGCGCCGTCCATCATTCCCGTGGGCTGGTTCCATTCCTTCAGCCAGCCCGTCATCGTCTCGATTTCGGGTGCCTGGGCGTCCTTGATCCGGGTGGCCAGGCTGGTGACTTCGGCCGGGATGTCCGGCTTGCCGAGCATGATGTCGCTCATCTCCACCGCTTGGGCGTGGTGCGGGATCATCATCCGGGCGAACATGATGTCCGCCTGGTTATGGTCGGCGTTGGCGTCCGGCATCATGCTGGCCATGGGGCTTGAGCTGCCGTGGTTCATGCCGGGCATGGTGTTTCCGTTGGCGGGGCTGGAGCCGGATGTGCAGCCGGCCAGGCCGAGGGAGGCCGCCAGGGCAGCGGCGATCGAAATGCTTCTCAACTTCGTGTTCATTTGAAATGTCCTTCAAGGCGTAAGGGAATGTGCTTGGTTTGGGTACGTAGCGCAGTCCGGTTTACGTACGGCTGATGGACAGTTCGCAGGGCGTTGGTCCTGGGGGCAGATAGGCGTAGGTGCTGAGCCGGTTAGTGCGCGCGCCGTCGCCGGCCCGCAGGAAGGTGCCGGCGTCTTGGGGCGCCAACAACGTCGGCGATCCGGTGTTGGCTGAGGGTGTGCAGGACGCCCCGAATTCCTGCGCGTCGTGGCATGAACCCGCGCAGGAGCCGGCCGCCCGCGGATGCTCCTCCGCGTGGCCGCCGTCGGCATCCTCCGCATGACCGCCGTCGGCATGTCCCGTGGGGGAGTGTCCGACTTCCGCGTGCGAGTGCCCCACTTCAGCGTGGGAATGCCCGACGGCGGACGCAACCGCCGCCGGAGCGGCGCCGTCGGCGTGGGTGTTGTGGTTCGCCGTCATCACGTGCATGCCGAAGATCCCGGCGATTACCGCAAGGAGTCCCGCTGTCAGGGCGCACCGCTGGAGGAAGCGTGAAGTGCGAGAGCGTCCGGGAAAAACCCGCAGCAAGTGAGAGAGGGTCAGGGAAAAACCTGCAGGAAGTGAGAGAGCGTCCGGAAAAAACCTGCGGGAAGTGAGAGAGCGTTGGGGGGTCATCGGACCTCAGAGGGATTCAGCTTGAGCCGCCGCAGCAGCTGGGCGTTGAGGGCCACCACGATCGTGGAGGCGGACATCAGGACGGCACCGGCGGCGGGGGAGAGGACAACGCCCGCAAAGGTCAGGACGCCGGCGGCCAGCGGCACGGCCAAAATGTTGTAGCCGGTGGCCCACACGAGGTTCTGCCACATCTTCCGGTAGCTGGCCCGGGAGAGGTCCACCATGGACAGGACCGCGCGCGGATCGTTCCCGGCCAGGACCACGCCGGCCGATTCCATGGCCACATCGGTTCCGGCGCCGATGGCGATTCCCACTTCTGCCCTCGCGAGCGCGGGGGAGTCGTTGACGCCGTCGCCCACCATGGCCACCTTCAGGCCGCGGGCCTGCAGCTCGGCGACCTTCTTGTCCTTGTCCGCGGGCAGTACCTCGGCGAACACCTCGTCGATGTGCAGTTCCTCCGCGACGGCCTGGGCCACCTGATGGGCGTCGCCGGTGATCATGGCCACCTTCACGCCGCGGTTCTGCAGGGCCGCCACGGCCTGCCGCGACTCAGCCCGCACAGCATCTTCGAGGCTCACGGCACCCAGGACGCGGCCGCCGTCGTCAATGACATGCAGCACCGCGGCACCGCGGTCCATCCACCCGCGCGTCGTGGCCGCCAGGGCGGAAGGCACGACGACGCCGAGCTCGCGCAGCAGCGCGGGCCCGCCGACGTGGACGGGGCGTCCGTCCACGCTGGCGAGGACGCCACGCCCGGTCAGCGAGCTGAACCCGGTGGCGGGCGGAAGGGTCAGGTTCTTCTGCTGGGCGGCGCGGACGATGGCCCGGGCCACGGGATGTTCGCTGTCCGATTCGACGGCGGCGGCGAGGGCCAGCAGGGTGTCCGGGTCCACGCCCGGTGTCACAGCGATGTCCTTGAGATCGGGCGCGCCCGTGGTCAGGGTACCGGTCTTGTCGAAGAGCACGACGTCGACGGTGCGCATGCGTTCCAGCGCCATCCGGTTCTTGATGAGGACGCCGGCGCGGGCTGCCTGCTCGGTGGAGATGGCGATGACCAGCGGGATGGCCAGGCCCAGGGCGTGCGGGCAGGCGATCACCAGCACGGTGACGGTCCGGGTCACGGCGTCCGGCACGCTGCCCAGCAGGGTCCACACAATGAAGGTGATGACGCCGGCGCCGGCCGCGAAATAGAACAGGAACGCGGCGGCGCGGTCGGCAAGGGCCTGGGCCTTTGAGGAGGAGGCCTGCGCTTCGGCGACCAGGCGCTGGATGCCGGCCAGGGCGGTGTCTTCGCCGACGGCGGTGACCCGGACGCGGACGCTGTTGTCGGTGGCGACGGTCCCGGCCACCACGGAGTCGCCCACGGCGCGGGGGACGGTTTTGGATTCGCCGGTGATCATGGATTCGTCGAATTCGGCCTGCCCGTCCACCACGGTTCCGTCGGCCGGCATGCGGGCCCCGGAGCGCACCAGGACGGTATCGCCTTCGCGGAGTTCGGACACGGGGACGGTTTCGGTGCCGTCGGCAGTGATGCGGTCGGCTTCGTCGGGCAGCAGCGCGGCAAGGGCATCCAGGGCGCCCTGCGCGGAGCCGAGGGCCCGCATTTCAATCCAGTGCCCCAGCAGCATGATGGCCACCAGCAGGGCGAGTTCCCACCAGAAGTCCAGGTCAAAGCCCCCGATGCCCAGGCTCGTGATCCAGGACGCCACAAACGCCACCGTGATGGCGATGGCGATCAGCAGCATCATGCCGGGCTGACGGTCCTTCAGCTCGCGGACGCCGCCCTTGAGGAACGGCTGGCCGCCGTAGAGGAAGATGACGGTTCCGAGCACGGGCGGGATCCAGTCCGAGCCCGGGAACATGGGTGCCATGTAGCCCAGGATGTGGCCCACCATGGGGCTGAAGTAGACCACCGGAACGGACAGGGCGAGCGTGAGCCAGAACCGGTTCTTGAACATGGCCGTGCTGTGGCCGGCGTGCTGCCCGTGCGTGTGGACGGCGTGGTCGTCGTCG
>NZ_QAIQ01000691.1:0-4886 GCF_003061105.1 Arthrobacter sp. HMWF013 | reverse complement strand
GGTGCCCGCCGTGCTGGGCGTGCATGTCGGTGGCAACGGCTGGTGCCGCGGTTCCGTGTGCAGCGTGCCCGGCGTGGTCGGCGTGCCCTTCGTGCCCGTCCGGGTGCCCCGCATGGGCAGCATGCCCCGCATGCCCGACGGCGGCGCCCCCCTCAGCCGGGATCCCGGCGTCGTCGCGGTGCTGGGTTTCTCGCATGTCAGTTCCATTCCTTCGGAGAAGATCAATGGGTGCTGGGGTTGAACGGCTGTGAAGGCTGGTGCTTTGGCGCCTGCCGGGACATACCACGTCACTGACAACACTTTGAACATACCCCCAGGGGGTATATAAGTCAAGGACCTTAAGCCTCTCGCGGCGCGCCAGGATCCGCAAATGAGGGGCCACTGGCTACCAATGCGGCCGGGTTCATGACCATACTGGGGGATTGCTGCACTCTGGTCACCAATGGCGGTGGCCGGATATTGTTTGGAGGCGCCCTTATGCCCAGGCTCAACAGCCCAATGACCTATTCCAGTGCCCTTGGCGACGGCCCGTGCCTGGCAGGCACTTTCCGCGCGGAGTTCCCATCGCAGATCCTGCATTGGTCAGACTCGATGTTCCAGATACATGGCTACCAGCGCGGTGAGGTGGTGCCCACACTGGAGCTCCTGTACTCCCACAAGCACCCCGACGACAGGCAGCGGTGCCAGGACATCGTGGCGAAAGTCCTGCAGACCGGCGGTTATTTCTGCATGTACCACCGGATCACTGACGCGAAGGGCCAGATCCGCCATGTCCTCACCTCCGGCGATGCCATCCAGGACGAGGACGGCAATGTGACGGCGCTGGAGGGCGTCCTGCTGGACCTCTCCTCCACTCTGCGGCGGGAGACGGACCAGATAGCCCGCGACGCGGTGGCCGCGGCCACTGCCACCCGCAGCGTCATTGACCAGGCCCGCGGCATCCTGATGGGCAGGCTGCTGGTCGGATCCGAGGAAGCCTTCCAGTTGCTCGTCACGCACAGCAGCCGCCGCAACGTGAAGCTCGCGGCGGTGGCGGCCGAGATCCTGCGCCTGGCCGATCTGCCTGAAGGGCCCGCCGAACTTGATGCGGCCATCCACGAAATGCAGGCCCGGGAAAGGACCGCTAAGGCCAAACATCGTGGCCGCCGGCACCATCACCTTGAATCGCCTGCCCTGAAGTGACACTATCTGCGTATGAACGCAGATACGCAGGCTTCGCGGCTCAGTCCCGACAGCCAGTACGTTGAGCTCGCCGTCGAAGTCTTCGCGATGCTCGCCGATGCCACCCGGGTACGCCTGATCCTGGCCCTCCGCGAGGGCGAACTCTCCGTCAATGCGCTCGCCGGTATCGCCGGGAAATCGGCCCCTGCCGTGTCCCAGCACCTGGCTAAGATGCGGCTGGCACGGATGGTGTCCACCCGCCAGGAGGGGACCAAGGTCTTCTACCGGCTGGAGGACGGCCACGCCTGGCAGCTGGTGGCCGATGCCATCCACCAGGCCGAGCACGCGCTGGGAAACGCCCCGCGCCACGGAATGGCGTCCCACGCCCGGCCGGAGCTCGGAAAATGAGCCACGAGCCGGCCCGCGCCGGGAGCCAGCACGATCATTCGGTAACGCACGACGGCGGCCATCACCACGGTCAGGATCCGCACCACAGCCACGGGGATCACAGCCATGCTCACCACAGCCACGATGACCACGGGCACCACGATGACCACGGGCATCACGATGACCACCATCACCACGCCACCGGCTTCAAAGGCTGGCTCCAGCAGCTCTTCGTCCCGCATTCCCACGATTCCGCAGACTCGGTGGACGATGCCCTCGAAAGCAGCGCCCAGGGCATCCGCGCCGTCAAGATCTCGTTGCTGGGCCTCGGCGCAACGTCCCTGTTCCAGCTTGCCATCGTCCTGATCAGCGGCTCCGTGGCACTGCTGGCTGATACGGTCCACAACTTCTCCGACGCCCTCACCGCAGTGCCCCTGTGGATCGCGTTTGTGCTCGGGCGCCGGCCGGCCTCCCGGACCTTCACCTACGGCCTGGGCAAGGCCGAGGATCTGGCGGGCCTGTTCATCGTGGCCATGATCGCACTCTCAGCGGTGGTGGCCGCCGTCGAATCCATCCGGCGCTTTTTCGAGCCGCAACCCGTGCACAACCTGGGCTGGGTGCTGGCCGCCGGCCTGGTGGGCTTCGCCGGCAATGAGCTCGTGGCCATCTACCGGATCCGCGTGGGCCGCCGGATCGGCTCGGCTGCCCTGCTGGCGGACGGGATCCACGCGCGGACAGACGGCTTCACCTCGCTCGCCGTCGTCGCGGGTGTCATCGGCATCTGGCTGGGTTTCCCGCTCGCGGACCCGATTGTCGGGCTCCTCATCTCAGCGGCGATCGGCGTGCTGCTGTGGGGCACCGTCCGCGACGTCGGCCGCCGGCTCCTGGACGGCGTCGATCCCGCCCTCTCGGACCGGCTCGCCGCGCTGGTCACCGAGAACGCTCCCGCGGGCAGTTCCTCCCGGCTGCGGTGGAGCGGCCACCGCCTGCACGCTGAAATCACGGTCCCGGCCGACGGTGGCACGCACCTGGCGGAGTTCACCGCCGTCGCGCATTCCCTGGAAGAAAAGGCGCGCGGCACCCTGCGCAACCTCGGCTCCGTCACCGTCGTACCGGTCATGCGGAGCGGGAACGGGCCGGCTCCCAGCTGATGGAATAGGCTTTCGGCATGGGACTAATCATCACTCTGCTGATCATCTGGCTTGTTCTCTCGATCCTTGGCTTCGTGATTGAGGGCCTGCTCTGGCTCGCAATCATCGGCCTGGTGCTCCTGGTGGCTACGGCTGTCTGGGGCTGGCTGAAGCGAAAAGCCCGGACCTGAGCCCGCGGTCATGGGTGTGGAGGAGAGCTGGGCAGGGATCGCTGCCTGGCTGAAAGCCAACGCACCGGTGACGGCAAACGCCATACGGCCGCCTGCCCCTGGGACCTTGATCCGCTCCTTGCAAGGGGAAGCGCCCAACGGCTGGCCCGGAGAACTGTCCACCCTTTACCGGCTGGCTGACGGCGCGGAACGTTCGACGGCGGGCTACATCTACCCGCGGTATCGGCCTCTTCCACTCGAGGAAGTCGGGAGAACGCGGCAGATGCTGCTGGGTATCGAGGCGCAGGTGGGTGAGGCCGCAAATGCCGCGTTTGAGCGGGAGCAGAACTCTCCCCTGTACCGGAACCTGCGGATGCTCCACCAGGCCGGCAGCGGCGTCCCGTTGCCCGAGCCCCAGAAGCCCTACGACCCGGCCAAGGCTGAAGCCGACGACGCCGGCACCCGGGCTTCCTTTTTCATCTCGCCCTTCCTGCCCATCGCCGAAGACGGTTCCGGCGACTTTCTGTTCGTCGATCTCAGAGGCGGGCGGCAGCACGGCTGTGTCGGCGAGTATTTCAAGGGCGACGCCGACTGGCGCCCTGCGATCTGGCCCTCGGTTGAGGCGCTCCTGGAGGACATACTGTCCAGCCTCGAATCCGGGCGGCCGGTGTTCTCCTCCAGACCCTCGGTGGTCAACGGGTCGCTGACGTGGGAGTACGCCCAGCCCTGACGCTCTTTCACTTACGGGCCCTTTTGGAGCAACGCTCTGGCAGTTCCGGGCCCTTTTGGGGCAACGCTCTGGCAGCTTCGGGTCCTTTTGGTGCAACGCTCTGGCAGAGTAATCTGGCGGCAGTGACATTATATTTTTTCTGTGACCCAGAGCGCTTTTAGCGATTCCGCGTCGCTCCTTAGGGGAGCGGTGATTCAGTGCGCCCGTGTGGGGGACTCCAGAGGGAGTTCCCTTTCCCGCCGGGCCCACATCGAACTCACCACTGGAAGAAAAACATGCACACAACATCAGCCGACCCGGCCGGTCCTGCCCTCGACCGGCCGTCCCTGCGCCCTGACTGCGGTAACTGCTTTGCCCTTTGCTGCACGGCCTTTGGATTCTCCCGTTCCGCAGATTTCGCCCTCGACAAACCAGCTGGCTCGCCATGCCAGAACCTGGCGCCGGATTTCTCCTGCACCATCCACGACAGCCTGCGCCCGCGGGGATTTCGCGGCTGCACGGTCTTTGACTGTTTCGGGGCCGGTCAAAACGTGTCCCAAGGACCCTTCGGCGGAGAAAGTTGGCTTGATCGCCCCGAGACCAAGGACGGGATGTTTTCTGCATTCAAGGCCGCCCGCCAGCTTCATGAGATGCTCTGGTATTTGGCCGAGGCTCAGACCCGAACCTTCGATCCGGACTCCTCAATCCGTGCGGGGCTGCTCAGGAACAGGATCGAGAAAGCAGTCAAGGGCGAACTGCCGGAACTACTTGCGCTCGATATTCCAGGGCTCCACTCACAGGTGAGGTCGACGCTGATGGACGTCAGCGAAGAGGTTCGGGCCTCGTACTTTGCCACCGGCGACGACCATCTGGAATCCGCGCTGAAGCCGGGAGCGGACCTCATGGGCAAGAATCTCAGCTCCCGCAGGTTGTGCGGGGCAGACCTCAGAGGGGCCTATCTCATTGCCGCCGATCTGCGCGGCAGTGATTTAGCGGGTGCTGATCTGCTCGGAGCGGATTTGCGGGATGCCCGGCTTGAAGGCGCTGATCTATCGAACGCCTTGTACCTGACACAGCCTCAACTAAATGCCGCATTGGGAAGTGGCCGAACTCTTCTGCCCGCGGATCTTGCAAGGCCCCCGCGCTGGAGCAAGGCATGAGCGCTCGCTGCCTCAAGTGCCAGCGCGTCGGCGGATGGGCGACGGGTACTGAACCGTCCCGGGTTTGATGCCGCTGTCTTCTGTGAGAAAGATAGTGATTATGCCCAAGCAGTTCCCGCCCGAAGTCCGTGACCGTGCAGTGCGCATGACCTTGGATCGGTTGTCCGAA
>NZ_QAIQ01000690.1 GCF_003061105.1 Arthrobacter sp. HMWF013 | reverse complement strand
CACATCCTCACGCTGTCCCCGCCGTTGAACCTTGACCCGAAGTGGGCAGGCAGGCATCTCGCCTACACCATGGCCAAGTACGGCATGAGCCTCACCACCCTGGGCCTCGCCGAGGAGCTCAAAGCAGATCGCATCAGCGTCAATTCGCTCTGGCCCTGCACGCTCATCGATACCGCAGCCATCCGGAACATGCCAGGCGGCCAGGCCATGGTCCAGGCCGCCCGCGGACCGCAGATCATGGCCGATGCCGCGCATGCCATCCTGACCGGCAGCAACTTCGCCGCGGGCGGAACGGCCAGCGGCAACTTTTACACGGATGAACAGGTCCTCGCCGCGGCAGGAGTCACCGATTTCCGGCCTTACAGCCTCGGCGTCGAAGAGGAGCACCTGGTTCCGGACATCTTCCTCTGAGCTGCCGTTCACCCGCGTCACCGTTCAGACATGTTCGCCGGGCGGACAGCCGCGGGGGAGCCGTGAGTCGATAGGATTCAACCATGGATGACTCACACACCCCAGGCAATCCGTTGAACCGCGGAGCCCTGGCAGACCAGGATTTCCTGGCAGCCACCGGCATCGCCAAAGTGGTGGTGGTGGACTCCACAGGTTCCACCAATGCGGATCTCCTGCGGTCCGTGACGGTGGAGCCGGCGGAATGGCCCGACCTCTCGGTACTGACAGCGGAATACCAGAGTGCCGCCCGCGGACGCCTTGACCGTCGCTGGGAATCGCCCCCGCTGAGTTCCCTGTCTGTGTCCCTGGTCCTGCGGCCGGCAAACGCCGACGGCAGGCCCCTGCCCACCCACACATACTCGTGGCTTTCACTGCTGGGCGCGCTGGCGCTCCGGGAGACCTTGCTGGACACGGCGGGCATCCCGGCCGAACTCAAATGGCCGAACGACATCCTGGTCCGTGGCCGGAAAATCGCCGGAATCCTCGCCCAGCTGGGGCCCATGGGTGACGGGGCCGTACCCCCGGTCATCCTCGGAACCGGCCTGAACGTGACCCTGACTGAAAAAGAGCTGCCGGTGCCTACCGCAACGTCGATTGCCTTGGAACAGCCGCTGACCACTGACCGGACCCTGCTCCTGAAGAGTTACCTGGCCCATTTCGCCGTGCTCTACCGCGGTTTCTGCAACGCCGACGGCGATCCTGCGGCCGGGCTTGCGGGCGGGCCGTCACTCCACAAGCGGCTTGAATCCGTGATGGTGACGCTGGGCAAGCAGGTCAAGGCGCAACTCCCCGGTGACCACGAAATCATCGGGCACGCCACCAGGCTCGATGACTACGGCTCACTGCTCGTGGTGGACAAGGACTCCCGCGAGCATGTAGTGACCGCCGGCGACGTGGTTCACCTGCGCCCCTGGACCCCACCGGGCACTGAGCCTCCCCAGGGCGCGAACGGCGGATATGCGTAAAGACCTCGTTCCGGGCGAGCAGGTCATTACGACCACCCGCCCGCAGCCGAGGAAACTGGCAACTCCGGCAGCAGCTTTCATCACCGCGCCGGCCGCCGCGGCTTTTGTCAGTGCCTGGACAATGCGGGGAGAAACGGCCCGGCTGATTCCGGTGCTAAACGCCGGCTGGACGCCCTGGATCATTCTCGCCTGCATCCTTGCCGTGGGTTGGATATGGTTGGCCTACTGCCTGCCCCGGCTCCTCCGGTGGCAAGGGACGCGCTATACGCTGACGAACCGCCGCATTGTTGCCCGCTACGGCATGATGAGGCGCCGGGATGTGCAGGTGAACCTGGCGTCGATCCGCAACGTGACGGTCCATCAGACGGTGCTGCAGCGCATATTGCGCTCAGGGAATATATCCTTGGAATCCGGGCACCAGGGCGTGGTGACCATTCAGGATGCCCCGGAAGCGGCCCGGTTCAGGGACTTCGTGCTGGATGCGATGGATGAACTGCCTGAGGCCGGGGGCCCAGGGACTGACGGAAGATTCGACGACACCGGCGTCATGGATTACACAGACCAGGCGATGCCGTGGGAGTTGAGAGAAGGTGGACACGATGAACGATGAGGACCAGCACCAGCTGCCGGATCCCGCCGCGCCCGGAAGTGCCCACCCGGCTACCGGCACCCTTTCGGCGGAACGCGTGGCTGCCAAAGCCCTCGAAACCAGGCTCCTTGGCGGTGAGCGGAAACTGCGTCGTCGGGAAGTGGCAGCCGGGGCAGGACTGTCACTGCTCTCGGCACGGAAGCTCTGGCGGGCGTTGGGTTTCCCGAACTTCGGGGATGAGGATGTCGCCTTCACCGAACGCGACCAGGCGGCGCTGTCCACCGTGGTGGACCTCGTCCGCACAGGCGTACTCACCGAGGAAGCCGCCATTTCTGTGACCCGCGCCATCGGCCAGATGACGGACCGGATGGTGGTCTGGCAGATTGAAGCCCTGGTGGAGGACATGGTCCACGAGCAGGGGGTCACGGACGCCGTGGCCCGCAAGCGGTTGGTCAACGAACTGCCGATGCTGGTGGATGCGCTCGAAGAGATGCTGGTCTACTCTTGGCGCCGGCAGCTCAACGCCGGAGTCCAAAGGCTGGGTGTGCGCGCCGAAGCCGGACTGCAAGCCAGCGAAGAGGGCCGCGAGGGCGACGAAGACGACGCACCGCTGCCACTGGCGCGCGCCGTCGGCTTTGCTGACCTGGTTTCCTACACCAGCCTGTCCCGCCGGATGAATGAAAAGACCCTTGCCCGCCTGGTCCAGCGCTTTGAGAACAAATGCGCCGAGATCATCTCTGTCGGCGGCGGCCGGCTGGTCAAGACCGTTGGTGACGAAGTGCTCTACGTCGCCGAGACCCCGGCAGCGGGAGCCGAGATCTCCCTCGCCCTGGCCCAGGCGTTTACCGAGGACGAAATCCTTCCCGAAGCACGGGTGGCGATGGTCTGGGGCCGGATCCTGTCCAGGCTGGGAGATATCTACGGCCCAACGGTGAACCTCGCCGCGCGCCTCACCAGCCTGGCTGACCCGGGAACGGTGCTGATCGATTCGATGACAGCGTCAGCCCTTGACCAGGACGAACGTTTTATCCTTCTCCCGCAGCCCTCCGAAAATGTCCGCGGCTTCGGCGAAATCCACCCCGTCCTGCTGAAGCGCGGACAGGGCAAGGGCCTGGTCCTGGACTAGCCTTGCCGCTGGCATTGACGCGGCGTCACGAATTTATCCACTTGATGGTGATTCGGCTATAGTCGGGTTGTCCGGCTGCTGCGTGGGGAGTAGTGCCCATCACAGCCAGCTCACGGCCCTCGGGTCAATCGGTAGGCTGTTATCGGAACTGCTGGCCTTGTCTCAGGCCGGCCCGGGGGAATCAAAATCTTGAAGGAAATCTGACGCCGTGACATCACTGCTGGGGAAGCTCGGTCTCAAAAAGCGGCACAACAAATTCATTTCGGGTACGGCTTTTGCTGTGGCCGGTGTTGCGTTGGTTGCGGGCGCCATCATTTACCCGGGGTTCAAGACCACTGAGGTGGAGCTGAACGACGGCGGTGTGTGGGTTGTCTCGAAGTCGAAGAATGCTGTGGGGCGGCTGAACTACCCCTCGCGGGTCCTTGATGGTGCGGTGACTCCGGCCAGCACCACCTTCGACATCCTGCAGGACGCCGGGAACGTCTTTGTCGATGACAACGCCGGATCCACCCTGAACCAGGTATCACCGGCGAACATGCGCCTGGGCGGGGACAAAAAACTCCCGGGCTCGGCGGACGTGAACTTTGGCGCCGATGTCATCGCTGTGACCGACCACGCCAACGGCAAGGTCTGGGCACTCTCGCCCTCAACGCTGAGCGGATTCGATGAGGAGAACACCGAGCCGGTCCTCACCGGTTCGGCCGGAACCGTTTCGGCGGTGGGGGCGGATGACCGGATCTATTCGGCGGATCCGGAGTCCGGTGCGGTCACGGTGACTGAGGTGGATGTCAATGGTGTGGTGGTGTCGACGGATTCGAGTACGTGGGGTGAGTTGAAGGGCGCCGGTGATTTGCAGATCACGGTGGTGGGGGATAAGCCGGTGGTCCTGGATGCTGCTGCGGGGAAGTTGTTCCTGCCTGGTGGTAAGCGGTTGCAGTTGGAGGGTGCGCGGGATGCGAAGTTGCAGCAGGGTGGTCCGGCGGGGGATTTTGTGGCGATTTCGACGCCGAAGGCGTTGTTGAAGCAGCCGTTGGATGGTTCGACGGCGAAGACGGTGGGCTTCGATGGTGAGGGTGTGCCGGCGGCGCCGGTGCAGCTGGGCGGTTGTGTGCATGCGGCGTGGTCCGGGGCGAATAAGTATGTGCGTGATTGTGTCAATGATGCTGATGACAAGAACGTGGATGTGCCCAAGGCGAGTGCGTCGCCGTCGTATGTTTTCCGTGTGAACCGGGATCTGGTGGTCCTCAATGACGTGAACTCCGGGAACGTGTGGCTGGTGAACCAGAACATGCAGCTCGTCAACAACTGGGACGACGTCATCCCGCCCCAACAAACCTCCGAGGACGCGGACAAGGACTCCGCCGACGAAGTCCAGCAGACGGTGCTCCCGGACCGCACCAAACCCAACAGCGCGCCGGTCGCCAACCCGGACACCTTCGGCGTGCGCGCCGGCAAGACCACCATCCTGCCGGTGCTGGACAACGACACCGATCCCGACGGCGACATCCTCACCGTCCGCAGCCCTGACCCGCTCAAATCCGGGCTGCTCGCGCCCATCTACGGCGCCACCGGCTTCCAGGTCAGCGTCGGGGCGGACAGGGCCGGTGCGGAAACGTTCAAATACACGGTCGACGACGGGCGCGGGCTTTCCGCCAGCGCCGACGTCACGCTGAACATCGTCCCGCCGGGAGAGAACTCCGCCCCGCGTCAGAAGCCCAACCGCAACACCACGCTTGTGGTCCAGACCGGCAAGAACGTCACCCAGAACATCCTCACGGACTGGATCGACCCCGACGGCGATGACCTGTTCGTTGTCGGCGCGGTCAGCAGCGATCCCCGCGACCAGGTAAAGGTACGTCCCGACGGGCTGCTCAGCTTCCAGGACGCCGGCACGGAAGCCGCGCGCAAGACCGTCACTGTGACCGTCTCGGACGGACGGTCCTCCGCCGAGGGCAAAGTGACCGTCGACGTCCGCGCCCCCGGGGCCCTGCCGCCGATCGCCAACGCGGACCACCTCGTCGCAGTCGCCGGCGTGGACACCGTGATTGCCCCGCTGAAGAACGACTCGGACCCGCAGGGAGGTGCCCTTCGGCTCGCCCAGGTCACCGCGGACGGCAATTCAACCGCCACCATGGGTGCGGACCAGCAGACCTTTACCTTCAATTCCACGGCCGAGGGCGCACACTACGTGACCTACCTC
>NZ_QAIQ01000089.1 GCF_003061105.1 Arthrobacter sp. HMWF013 | reverse complement strand
CCTCAATATTCCGATGACCGCGGCCGCCCTGGGCACTGAGCTTTCACTGGAGACCTTCGACGGGCTCCAGGAAATCGATGTGAAGGCCGGGACCCAGTCAGGGGAGATCATCACGCTCCGCGGCCTGGGTGTGACCCACCTGCGCGGGTATGGCCGCGGCGACCTGATGGTGCACCTCCAGGTGGAGACTCCGGCGAAACTCGATGCCGCCCAGGAGGATCTCCTCAGGCAGCTGGCCAAGCTGCGCGGAGAACAGTTCACCGAGGGCAAGCTGGCCGTCAGCGGCGGTGTGTTCGCGAAGCTGCGGGACCGGTTCGGTAACCTGTAGCGGTGAGCAATCCCGTCTTCTTCAGTGGTGCCGGCGCCCTGGACACCATGGCGCCCGGCGCCCTGTTTGTCCTGGAGGGCCCGGAAGCCCGCCATGCGGTGGCCGTGAAGCGGCTCGCCCCGGGGGAACCCGTTGACATCGCCGACGGTGCCGGGAAACGGCTGACCGGAACTGTTGTCTCCGCGTCCCCATCCGAACTGGCCGTGGAATGCGCCACACTTGCCGTCGAAGAGCAGCCCGGAATCAGGCTGGTGCTGGTCCAGGCCCTGGCCAAGGGTGACCGGGACGAACTGGCCGTTGAAACGGCGACGGAATTAGGGATCGACGCCGTGATCCCCTGGCAGTCGGAGCGGTCCATTGTGCGGTGGAAGGGTGAGCGGGCCGCCAAGGCGCATGCCAAATGGCAGTCGGTGGTCACGGCCGCCGCTAAACAGGCGCGCCGTGCGTGGATTCCTGAAGTGCGTGCCGCCGTCGAGACCCCTGGCCTTGCCGCCGCCGTTGCGGCCTCTGACCTGGCTGTGATCCTCCATGAAGACGCCGTGCGGCCGCTTCGGTCCGTCCTGGAAGGGTGGCAAGCCACGGAGCCCGGGCACGGTCCGCTGGAAATCCTGCTGATCGTCGGCCCGGAGGGAGGCATCAGTCCCCGCGAAGTCACCAAGCTCTGCGACGCCGGCGCTGTGACGGCGCTGCTGGGGCACCACGTCCTCCGGTCCTCCACAGCCGGGCCCGCCGCGGTGGTTCTGGCCAGCGACGTTCTGGGCCGTTGGAGCACTACCCGACAGTAAAGTTCCTGGTGTCCACGTTAAGCTCCTGGCCGGTGGCGTTGTCCACCTGCGAGACCCGGAGTTCATAGTTGCCCGAGGAAAGATTGAGGGCAAGCGTGAACAGGCCCGACTGGGCTGCTTCGGTACCGGCCGTGGTCTCCCCGGTCAGGTACGGCGCTTTGTCGCCATTTCCTTCCACCCTCTGGATCTGCCAGCCGAGCTTGCCGCCCGCAATGGTACTGCGGCCGTTGATCTTGACGCTGCCGCCCGCGATGGTTGTGCTTTCCTGCGGATCAATGATCCACACC
>NZ_QAIQ01000689.1:477-4115 GCF_003061105.1 Arthrobacter sp. HMWF013 | reverse complement strand
TAAATGATGGCGCCCGCAACCAACGCAACACCGGCCACAGCAAAAGCCGTCCCCGAAATGAGTTTGTTATGGCGCTTCTTGAGACCGAGCTTCCCCAGCAGTGATGTCACGGCGTCAGATTTCCTTCAAGATTTTGATTCCCCCGGGCCGGCCCGAGACAAGGCCAGCACTTCCGATAACAGCCTACCGATTGACCCGAAGGCGGGCGATGGGCAGTTCTGCCCGCCTTCCGGGCGCCCCCGGCTATGGTGTGGCCCCTACCGGGAAGGTGCAGAGCGGGACGCCGCTCTGACCGGGCGCGCCGATCGAAGTGTGCGTGGAATTGATCCAGCGGGTCGCGTTCGGCGAACCGCGCATGATGTAGTACCACTGGCCGTCGCCGCCGTACGTCGTGCCGTGCGGCTTCCAGCACATAACGGTGAACGAGTCCATGTGGGACATCCACGGCCTGTCGTAGCCGCCCTTGCCGTCACAGGTGTGGGCCACCGGATCGTAAGACGTGGGTCCGGGAAGATCCGTGCAGCTGCGGTCCATTCCGGTGTTGAGGCGGGTGGCCCAGCTGGTTTTCTGCGTCCCGGACTGCGCGGAGGCAGATGCCACCGGACCGCCGGTGCCGCGGGAGTTCACTGTCTGGACCTGGATCGAGTGCGGTTCGCTGTACCCACCGGTGTTGATCGTCCGGCTTCCGGACGCGGCCACCCGCTCCCAGCCTCCGTTGTCGATCTTGATCTGCGTGTACGCGACGTCGTTGGTTGAGGTGGATGGCGAACTCCAGCTGAAGCTGAGGTTCTTCTGGTTCTCTGCCCCGTTCTGCCCGGAGGCCGACGGCGTGCCGGGGGCGCCGTACGGATTCGCGCCCGCCCCGGCGCTGGCATCGGAACTCGGCGCCACGCTGGAGTGCGCGGTGACCGTGATGGTGGTGGCGGCCCCGTTCGCGAAGCCTCCCTTGGTGTCCCCCGGGCTGACGGGCCCGGACTGGCCGGTGGTGGCGTAGTACGTGTAGCTGATCTCGCCATACGCCGACCCGTTGCGTTCGGCCGCGGTGAGTTCCTTGAAGTTAATGGTCACCTGCCGTCCTGCGCCGCCGGTGTTGGCCTCGGTGACACTGACTCCGGATACCTGGCTGAGCTTTCCGGTGGCACGCCGCGGCGCGGACGGCGCGCTGACGGCACCCTTTCCGGCTTTGTTTCGGCCTGGACGGTAAAGGTATACGAGGCCTCTGAGTTGTTGGCCGTGAAGTTCGCCGTCCGGACGGTGCCGGCAACCTGCTGGGTCTGTGCGGCCCCGCCGCCGCCGCTCATGGTGACGTAGTAGTTTTTGATCGCATCGCCGTTGGTGTTCGGCTCGGTCCAGTTGACCTTCAGCTGGTTGGACGTTCCGACCGATGACGCAACCGTCGTCGTCGGGGCGGCCGGCGCAGCCGGCACCCCGGCAGGATTGTCCTCAGCCGAGTACAGGCCCCAGTCGGAGGGCCCCAGTTCGTTGACGGCCTGGGCCCGTACCTTGTACCGCACGCCGTTGGTCAGGCCCGGCCAGGTGTACGTCAGTCCTGTAACACCGTTCTTCACGGCGATTCCGCTGGCAGGGGGCGGGGAGATCTCCAGGTTGTAGTTCTTTACTGCCGAGCCCTCGGTCTTCGCGGCGGCCCAGTTGATCACCATGTCCTTGTCACCGGCCTTGACCGTGGGAGCCTCCGGCGGGGAAGGCTTCTCATCCGGCCTGATCTCGTTGGAGGACTGTGATGGCACGGACTCCCCCACCTCGTTGGTGGCGGTGACGGTGAAGACGTACTTCACATCGTTGGTCAGGCCGTTGAGGGTGCACGTGGTGGTGGCGCAGTCCTGGCTGAACCCGGTGGAACTCACTGTGTATTTGCTGATCGTGGCGCCGTTGTCGGAAGGCGGCGTCCACTTGAGCACGGCGGTGCGGCTGCGCACATCCGTCGCTGTGGGGGCAGACGGCGCGTCCGGCTTGTCCCGCACCGTGATGCGCACGCGCCCGTCGGTCTGCCGCGAGACGTCGTCGGTCTTGTCCATCACGGTGTAGCGGATCACCATCACGCCCTTGAAGCCGTTGGCCGGGGTGACAGTAATGGAGTCGCCGGCCACCACGGGTTGGCCTGCAGCGGAGCCGGTTTCCACCGTGGCGGCGACGATCCGCAGCGGAGTGTCGCTGAAGGGGTTGAAATCGTTGGCCAGGACGTTGATGGACTCGGTCTTGCCGGCGTTGGCCTTCTCGATCACGTCCTCGTTCGCAACCGGCATGGGCCGGTTGGATGCCACGACGGTTGCCGTGACGGTGGCTTTTGCGGGCTCGGAGCGGCCGTCGCTGACCTTGAGCGGGATGCTGCCCTTCCAGCCGGCCCCCCTGCTGGAGTCCGCGGTGACTTTCAGGGTGGCGCCGTCCAGCGTGGCGTTGAAGCCTTCGGGGAGCGTGCCATCCAGCTCAAACCTGAGTTTCTCCTGGTCCCCGGCGTCCACGTCCTTGGCCAGGTTGCCCAGCTCCAGGGCGGCGGACTCGGCCTTGGGCACGTCGAGCGAGGTGCCGCTGAAGACAGGCGGGTGGTTGGCGTCCGGATCGGGGATGACCTTGGTGATGATGCTGAGCGTGGACTTGAGGCCCTGCGGATCCTCGGGACCGGAACCATCCGTCACTTCGAAGGTGACCGAACCCGGCCCCACGTAGTCCTCGAGCGCGGCGTAACGCAGCCGGTCCCCGCTGCCGTTGCCGGGCACCACGTTCTGCGGGTCGGCTCCCTGGACGCGGACCTTGTCCACCTGGGTGATCCGCGGCGCACGGCCCTCCCGGACGCGGACGTATTCGTTCAGGTCCAGGGTGATCTCTTTGCCGGCCATCACCTCGACCACCTCGGAGTTGGCCAGTGTGGGATGCTGTTCGCCCTGGCCGGGGACCCAGATGACCGCCGTCGCGCTTTGGCCGTCGATGTCCGTGACGGTGTACGGGACCAGCTGGTCGTTCGGGGCGAGGGTCACCACAACGTTTCCGTCGCCACCGGTTCGGGCGTTCGGGTTGCCGTCCGGCAGGCTGATCTTGAGCTCGGCGGCAACGCCGTCGGGATCGGCATCGTTCTTCAGGACCGGGACGTCCACAGCTGATTTGCCGAGGGTCTCGGCGGGGGTGACAACATCGTCTTTGGCAACGGGCAGCTTGAGGGCGGCGTCCGGACTGACCCTGAGACGGATCACGGCACTGCCCTGGGCTTTTTTGTCGTCCTGGATCTTGTAGGCCACGCTCTCGTTTCCGGCGGTGTCCGGCGCGGTGAGGAGCACCTTGCCGCCGTCGGCTGCCTCCACGGCGAGTTCGGGGCGGGATTCGAACCCGTTGGACACCAGGCTGATCGGGTCGCCGTCGGGGTCCGAGTCGTTGGTCAGGGCGTCGACGGCGATCTTGCGGCCGGGCCGGACGTCCACGGAGTCATCGATGGCGATGGGTTTCTGGTTGTTGGCTTCCTGGGGTGCGATGCCAACGATCACGGTGCCGGTGTTTTCGGCGCCTATCCGGTCCCGGACGCGGTAGCTGAACGTGTCCGTTCCGGCGGCGTTGCCGGCGGCGGTGAATTCGAGGTAACCGTCCTTCACCACAGCCGTTCCCATGGAAGGGGCTTTGTCGACGCCGGT
>NZ_QAIQ01000689.1:0-467 GCF_003061105.1 Arthrobacter sp. HMWF013 | reverse complement strand
CGTCATCGCGGGCCCTGATGCGGATGGCCACCTGCTGGGAGTCTGACTGGCCGGACGCGTTGGTGACTTTGTAGATCGCGTACACGGTCTTCGGGACTTCGCCGGCGATGAAGCGCAGCACGCCGCCGGACGTGAAAGTGCGGCCGTCAGCGGCGTCAGGCTGCTGGGCCAGGACAGGTTCCAGGGTCAGCTGGCCGCCGTTGGGGTCGGTGTCATTTTCCAGTACGGGAATGGTGACCACGTCCCCGGCGCGCACTGTGGCCTCGTCCGGTTTGGCTTGCGGTGCCTGGAGTTTGGCGGGCGCGGGGACCACCAGGACGGCGATCTCCCCGCTCGCGGAGGACTTGCCGTTGGAAATGGTGTACTTGACGCTGAGCTGGCCTTCGGCCCGGAGGTCGGTGATCCTGACAACAGAGTGGTCCAGCACGGAGACGCTGACCGGGAGCCCGTCGGCAGCCGTCACGGAC
>NZ_QAIQ01000688.1 GCF_003061105.1 Arthrobacter sp. HMWF013 | reverse complement strand
GGCAACGGTGGCGGTGGCCGCTCCGGTGAAGGCCGTCCGGCCCGCAGCGCAGGCCCCCGCCGCGCGTCAGCTCCGGCATCGAACGAACGCCGCAGCCGCTAGGAGTTTGGTTCTTCGCTACGCAAAGTAGCTCGTGATACGCAGAATGCCGGGCGCTACGGGTATATCCCCAGCGACCGGCATTTTGCGCAGCGCAAACAACCAAGCGCAGCGCTTGCCTGAAAGCTACCAGCCGCGGGCGCGCCACTCCGCAAGGTGCGGGCGTTCCGCGCCGAGCGTTGTGGGCTGGCCGTGGCCAGGGTGCACCACGGTGTCATCCGGGTACACATCGAACAGCCGCTCGCTCACATCGGTGAGCAGCTGGTCGAACCGCTCAGGATCCTTCTGGGTGTTGCCCACGCCGCCGGGAAACAGCGAATCCCCGGAGAAGATGTGCGCAGGCCCGGCCGGGTCCTGGTACACCAGGGCCACGGAGCCGGGGGTGTGCCCGCGCAGGTGCACGGAGGTCACGTCGAAGCCGTCAAAGTTCCCGACATCGCCGTGGTCCAGCAAAACATCCACCCTCACCGGCAGCTCCGGGGCATCATCCGTACCGGCCGCGGTCCGCACTCCTGTCGCTTCCACCAGGCCAGGCAGTGCGCGGACGTGGTCCCAGTGCTGGTGCGTGGTGGCGATCAGCTCCAGTTTGGGCGTTGCGGCGGTGTCCGCGGCGGCGTCCTGCAGCAGGCCCTGGATGGCCGGAAGATCATCCGCGGCATCAATCAGCAATTGCGCGCCGGACTCCTTGGCAGTCAGCAGATACACGTTGTTGTCCATCTCGCTGACAGAAATCCGGCGGATGGTGATGTCCTGTAAGTCGTGAATGAGCGTGTCCATGAGAACCAGTTTATTCACGGCCCTCGGACACCCAGTTCGGATCGGCAGAGCGGGAGCCGACGACGGCGTCCGCGGCCTGATCCAGTGTGCTGAGTTGCGCCGGGGTCAGGTCCAGGGACAGGGCCCCCAGGTTTTCATCGATCCGGTGCGTTTTGCGCGTGCCGGGGATGGGAACAACGGGCAGGCCCATTCGCCGGCCCTGCGCAAGCAGCCAGGCGAGTGCCACCTGCGCGGGCGTCGCTGCCAGTTCGGCGGCGACCACCGCGATGGCGGCCACCACGCCCTGGTTGGCATCGGCGGCGTCTTCGGCGAAACGGGGGATCCGGCGTCGGAAGTCCTGGGCGCCCAGGCTGGAAGCGTCCACGGTGCCGGTGAGGAATCCCCGGCCCAGCGGCGAATACGGCACAAAACCCACGCCCAGTCCGGCCGCGGCAGGAACAACGTTGCGTTCCACGTCGCGGCTCCAGATGGACCACTCGCTCTGGACTGCGGCGATCGGGTGTACAGCGTGGGCTTCGGCAAGCTCCTGCGCCGTCACCTCAGACAGGCCAAGGTGCTTGATCTTGCCCTGCTGCACAAGCCCCGCCATGGCCTCCACGGTTTCCACAATCGGAACGCGGAGGTCACGGCGGTGCATGTAGTAGAGGTCGATCACGTCAGTGCCCAGGCGCCTTAAGCTGGCGTCCACGGCCTGCCGGACGTAGGCTGCGTCCCCGCGGATGTCCGTGTATCCCGCCGTCGGCGTCCCCACCAGGGAGAACTTGGTGGCGAGCTGGACCTCGTCCCGCCGGTCCTTGAGCAACCTCCCCACGAGTTCCTCGTTGCTGCCCCCGCCGTAGATGTCCGCTGTGTCAATGAAGCTGACGCCGGCATCCACCGCATGGTGCAGGGTCTCGAGGGCCTCTTCCGGGTCAACGTCGCCGTAAACCGGGGTGAGGGCCATTCCGCCGAAGCCCAAGGGACTGACCATGAGGCCGTCGCCGAGGTGTACCAGTGGTGCAGTCATGAGTGCGCTCCGTTCCTTGAGGACTTATCCCAGCCAAGAACCCCGCCGCATGCAGCAGTATTCCGCGCCGGGGTCACTAATGCCAGGGGATAATCCGGTCCGCACCGCGGCGTGTGGCCTCGATCAGCACGGCGTTGGCCTCGTCCGGGCCCATCGCCCAGGCCTCCGCCGCGGCCCGGTCCATGCCAAATTCCACATGCCGGTCCACCAGCCGGGCGAGCCGCAGGTTAAGGGGCGTGTCCATGAACCAGACCTCGTCCAGCTGTGCCCGGACGTCCTTCCACTGCGGCGGCTCGGCCAATAGGTAGTTGCCCTCGGTGATCACCAGCGGCACGGAGGCCGCGACCGCAATGGACGCGGCCACTGGCTCGTCCAGCGTGCGCCGGAACTCCGGGGCGTACACCACTGCCTCGTCCCGGCGCACCAGCCGCTGCAGCAGCGACAGGTAAC
>NZ_QAIQ01000088.1 GCF_003061105.1 Arthrobacter sp. HMWF013 | reverse complement strand
GAATTGGGCATTGATCCCGGCACCCGCCTGCGGGAGCTGGAAACGTTGGTGCTGCGGCAGGATCCTTCGTTAGCCGCCCCCGCCGCCAACGGGCACCGCAGAATCCGGCAGCGGCTGGACAACCTGCCTGCCGGGCTCACCCCATTGGTTGGCCGTGAATCGGAACTGGGGGACATATGCTCCCTCTACCGCTCGGAGGGCTGCCGGCTGGTGACCGTCACGGGTCCGGGCGGAACCGGCAAAACCCGGCTGGCGATGGCGGCGGCCGCGAAGCTCGGCCAGCGGATGGCCGACGGCGTGGGCTGGGTCAATCTCGCCCCGCTCACTCAGCCGCAGCAGGTTGCCGGCGCCATCGCCGAGACGCTGGGACTGGCGGACCAGGCGGGTGAAGATCCCCTCACGAGCGCGTCCCGCTTTCTGCGTACGCGCCGGCTGCTGTTGGTCCTGGACAACTTCGAGCACCTGGAGGAGGCCTGGCCGGTGGTACTGGATATGCTCACGGCTGCCCCCGAACTGAGGATCCTGACCACCAGCCGGCGATGCCTTGGGCTTCGTGCCGAGTACGAATACGAACTCGCGCCGCTGGCCCTGCCGCCGCTGGATCCGCCCCTGCCGCCGAGCGAACTGCGGGACGTTCCGGCCGTGAACCTGCTCCTCACCCGCGGCCGGGCAGTCCGCCCGCACTTCGACGTCGACCGCGGGAACGCTGGTGTACTGTCCCGCTTGTGCCACCGCCTGGACGGCCTTCCGCTGGCCATTGAGCTGGCAGCCGCCCAGTTGCGGCAACGCAGTGAGACCGAGCTCCTGGCTGACCTGGAATTCAGCCTGGCTGCTTTGCCGGCAGCGTTCCGTGACCTCCCGGACCGCCAGCGGACACTGACGGCAACCATCGCGTGGAGTTACAACATGCTGGGCATGGCTGAGCGTCTGCTCTTTGACCAGCTCGGCGTCTTTGCCGGCGATCCGACAGTGACGGCTGTCTGCGCGATTGGTGGTGCCAGGGGAGACTCCGGGCCTGTGCTCAAGGACATGCCGGCCGAGGACGTGCTGGCCGCGCTCGCGCGCCATAGCCTGCTGCGGCGCTACACCGATCCCACGGGACAAGGCCGTGTCTCGATGCTGCATTCAATCCGTGAGTTTGCCCGCGAACGGCTCTTTCTGCTCGACGACCCGGCCCAGGTCCGGCGCCGGCACGCCGAGTACTACCTCGGTATGGCAGAGCGGATGGCCCCGCAGCTCTGGGGCTCCGGCCAGGTGGAGGCCTTCCGGCTGTTGCACTCCGACGCCCCGGACCTGCGGACTGCCCTGCTGTGGGCCACCGGGTCCGGCGGCTCCACGGACGTGGCCCTTCGTCTGCTCGGGAGCCTCTGGCACTACTGGGAGCTGACCGGGGACGTGGCCGAGCAGCACCGGATTGCCGTGGCGCTCATGGAGGAGGTCGCGGACGCTGCCCCGTCGGTTTTGGCACCAGCATTGAGTGGGACGGCGACGTTGTGCTGGATGGTGGGCCGGTACGACCAGGCGGCCCACTTCCACCGTCGGGCGCTCCAGGCTTTCCAGTCAGCGGGGAACGGTGCCGGCATGGCCTGGACCATCATGTGCCTGGCGACGCAGGCCGCCCAGCAGGACGACTCGCTGACTGCCCACAGGCTGGCCACAGAAGCGTCGCAGCTGCCCCAGGCCAGCCCGCGCACCCGCGTTGCCGTGTTGATCATTCTGGGGCTGTTGGCCTTCTACTCCGGCGATAACGCCCGGGCGCTTGCCTTGTGCCGTGAGTGCGTCGAACTGGCCAGGCCTCTGGGCGATCGGGCACTCCTGGGGAACGCCCTGGTCAACTTCGCAGACGCCCTGGAGCAGGCGGGCGATTATGACGCCGCCGAGCAGTCCCTATACGAGGCGCTCGGCACTGCGCTGGAGTTCGGGGCCCAGGGCTACGTCGTGGCCTTCCTCGAATCCCTCGCCGGTGTCTACACGGACCAGCACAGGATTGAAGAAGCCATCCGGGTGCTGGGCGCCGCCGCCGCATACCGCACGGACCGGGCCCTCCCGCTCGCAGAGGCTGAGCGCCGGCGGATCGAGGCGATGATAGACAAAGCACGTGCCGAAGCCGGGCCAATCCGGTTTGGACTTTCCTGGGCCGCGGGCACCGCCATGACACTGGCGCAGGCAGTCCAGGAGGTTCAGCGCGGCAGACATCAGAGGGGTGTGAACTCAGCTGCCGATCAGTCAGAGCATCCAGAGCCCACAAATCAGGAAAGTGCCATCAACCCTGCCCCGTGGTGACCTGGTCTAGCCGAATTCGGCACGTTCTGCCGGGGCCTGGTAGTCGAGGTGGCGCTTGATGTCCTCGAGCTCCTCCGTGAGAACGTCTACCCGGCGCTTGTACCTGCGGAATTCACGTTTTTGCCGTTTTGCTTCCAGATATGCCCCCACCAATGAGGCCAGCCCCAGCGGCAGGGAAACAACAAAGGCCCACCCGGCTGCCACAAAGAATTCCGTCGCAACCGGCAGGGCAGCCTGGAAGTCGACTACCTGGTTGACCGTGCCAACCACTCCGCCGAGGAAAGAGTCCAAGGGCTCCATAAACTGACCCACCATTGGGGTCTCCCCCAGGGTAGGAGCATTAAAGCGGTCCTCAGCCCTGGAGCTCCAACGGGAGTCGCCCACATGATTCAGGACGTAGATGCCTGCCCCGGCGCTGGCCACCATAAAAATCAGCACGGAACGCAGTGCAGCCAGATCGAACCGGCGCGGGTTCAAGAAGATCACCAGCAGGCCGACGGCGATGGCAGAAATCCACGTGAGGGCCTTGAGCCAGTCGAGGCTTACCCCGCTCAGTACGTCCACAGTCACCGCAATTCTCTAGAACTTCCAGTGGTGGAGCTTACCTGTCCGGGCCCGTGGGGTGTTGGAACCAGCGGCGCGTTTTGCAGCAGGTCTGGACAATCGGCGAAATCACCTTAACCTTGAAATTGATAAGCATGCTTCCCATTCGTTTTGAGGAGTGATTCTGATGCACAAGACTTCAGCACTGGCGCTGGCAGCTGCGGGCTCCCTGGCTTTGGCGGCCTGTACGGGCGGTGGCACCGGACCGAGCCCGTCGCCGTCGGTCACCACCAGTGCAGCGGCCGCAGACAAGGTCTATACGGAAGACGAATTGCGCGAACTCATCGCGGGTACACGGGATGAGGAGGGCAACGAGCTGAAGCTTTACTCCCCGGAACAGGTGGAGCAAGGAGGCAACATTGCCAATCTGTTAATGAGTACGGCGAAGGTGGAGCCTGCGGACTGCAAGTCGATCGCCACCGCGGGGCTCCTGGACAAGGTTGAGGAAGGCGACGTTGCCGTGGCGCTCTCCGAAAGCGCCCAGCCACGCACCCTGTCGGCGCAATCGGGCAGCGAAGGCCCGGACGCCGTCGAACTGCTTCAGGACATCAGCGCCAAGATGGGGCAGTGCGCCAACTTCACCGTGGAGGCCCTCGGCCAGCGCTATGAGGTCTCAAGTGAAGAGCTGCAGGCGGACACCGAGGGGGAGGAAACCTTCGCGACCGTCAGCACGCGGAGCAGCGGCGAGAAGCTGATGCAGGTTTCCGCTGCCGATGGCAGGCTCCTGGTGGTAGCCACAAAGGGAGGATCGGATCTGGCCGATGACGACCAGAAGGAACTCGAGGACCTGGTAAACGGAGTCCTTGCCAAGGCCAGCGGCGGTAACGGCACAGCCACCGCCTCACCCACGGGCACGTCCACAAGGACCGCCAGCCCGACGTCGACTGTCCCCGTTTCGCCAACTCCCACCGAGACGGACGGCACCATGACGCCCGGGCCCACGGTCACCGTCACGGCAACCACCACGCCATAAGGGGAGGCTAGGAGCACAAGGCCGACGGCGGCACCCGGGGGAGTACCGCCGTCGGCCTTTCACTGCCTTGTCACCCGCCGTCCGGTCTGCTTAGCCGCCGAACCGCGCGTAGGTGCTGATCACGTTGCCCTTGCTGGTCCGGTACTGGTCTTTCAGGCTGAGCCTGGTCAGCGGGTCGCCGTCCTGGAAAAGGTGCCGGCCGCTTCCGGCCACCACAGGGTGGGTCATCAGGGTCAGTTCATCCAGCAGCCCGGCGAACAGCAGTTGCCGCGTCACTGAGATGCTGCCCATCACGGCGACCTCGCCGCCGTCGCGCTTTTTCAGTTCTGCGACAAAGTCTTCGAGCGGGCCTTCGATCAGGTGCGAGTTCTGCCACTCCAGCGGTTCCTTCAGGGTCCTGGAGGCCACGTGCTTTTCGATCGGGTTGATGAAGCCCGCAAAATCCTGGTCCGCGGTGGCGTTGGGCCAGTAACCCGCCCATTCCTGGTAGCTCACGCGGCCCAGCAGTACGGTGTCCACGCGCTCCATCATGCCGGTCATGCCCTTGCCCAGGTCCTCGTCGAAACTGTCGAACTGCCAGAGATTCGGCTCCGACACCACCCCGTCCACGGAGTGGAAAAGGCCAGCAGTCAGTTTGCGCATGGGGACCTCCAAAAGGTGTCAACGGCAGGTGCGGACCGGCGGCGGTGCCGGTCACTCCACGGTAGATGGAGGCCTGCCGATCGGGAAGGCCAGACGCGTAAAAGTTAGGTTGGTCACCACCACCTGCGTGTTGCGCAAATCCACGGGCAGACAGTCGCATACTGGACTTTGATGCGGCCACCAGCCGCACCCCCCGGCCAGGCAGGAGGAAGTGCATGGAACCCCTGAAAAAGATCGTCAAGAACCAGTATTTTCCTGCTGCCGCGGTACTCGCTGCCGTGGTGCTCTTCTGGGTCATCGCCGCGTTCGGCGGACTCTCCCTGCTCCACAACAACCAGCCGCCCATGGCCACCCTCACCTGGATGCTGTTCGTCTACGCCGCCGCCGTCCTGACGCCGCTTGCCGGAGTCCTCGCAGGGATGAGCCTGGTCCGCCGCTGGCTCCGGAACCGCGAGGCTGCAGCCGCTTACGCGGATGACGAACCCGCGTACGACGACGACGCTGAGCCAGCGCTGGAAGCGGCACCTGCCGCTGAGGTAGCCGAGGATCGGCCCGAGCCGCAGACTGCCCCGAAGGCGCGGCCGGCCCCCGAGGCGCAGCCGGCAAACAGCCAGCACGCAACGCTCCAGCCCAAGAGCCAGGCGATCAAGAAGCCGGCGCAGTCAAAGCAGCGCAAGAAGGCCGCCTGACCCCGGCAGTCACGAATTACAGGGACAGCTCCACGCGGTTCCGGCCTGCTGCCTTGGCAGCGTACAGCGCCGCGTCGGCTTCACCCAACAGGGTATTAACGTCGGCCTGATGCCCTGTGGTGAAGGCAGAGATCCCGGCACTGAGCGTCAGGCGCCCCGTCGGATCCCCTGAATGAATGATTTCCAGCCCGTGCACCGTGTCCAGTGCCCTCTCCATAAGGGCTTTGGCGCCATGCCCCGTCTGGTGAGGCAGGACCAGCAGGAACTCCTCGCCCCCGTATCGGTACACGCCATCGCTGGTGCGGGCGTTGTCAACCAATGCGGTAGCGACTGCCCGCAGGGCGAGATCACCCGCCTGATGACCATAGATGTCGTTGTACCTTTTAAAGTTGTCCACATCGCACATGGCCACGCAGTAATGCTCGGCGTAACGCAGGCTGCGGGAGTGCAGTTGCTCGAGGTCTTCGGAGAGCTTCAGGCGGTTGTGCAGCCCGGTCAGAGGATCGGTCCTCGCCTGCTCGGACAGCACCTTCCGGTAGTGCGCCAGATCGGCGTGCAGCGTGGTCACCCGCAGGGCTACCATCAGCCGGGCATGCAGGACGAACGGGTCCAAAGGTTTGGTGACGTAGTCATCTGCTCCCGCCTCAAGCCCGGCCAGCACGTCGTCGCGGGACCCCTGCGACGTCAGCAGCACAACATAGGTGTAGAGATCCGATTCCCGCGAGCGGATGGCCCGGCAGAGCGCAAGCCCGTCCAACCCCGGCATCATCCAGTCCGTGACCACCACGTCCGGTTGGTGCTCCACGAACAGCGCCCACGCTTCGTCGCCGTCCGCCGCGGTCAGGCACTCATGACCTGAACGTTCGACGGCGGCCCTTGCCACCAACAGTGAGCCCGGATCGTCATCTGCGACCAGAACCTTCATGGCGCCACGTCCAAGGCTATGTTCAGTTCAGAATCCACGTTCACGAGTTCCGCCTCCAGCCGGCCGAGTAGTTCCTGCCCGGCATCCTGATGTCCGCTGTGTCCCATCGCCTCCAGCTGGCCGCATATGGCGGCTACGGCGGTGGCGCCAATATTGGCAGCAGCACCCTTCAGGGCGTGGGCGGCCTGTACCAGCCGCGGCCCGCCGCCGTCGTTCACGGATTCGCGCAGTGCGGCGAGCCGGGCAGGCACATCCTTCCGGAAGGCCTCCGCAGCAGCCGGCAGCAGGCCGAGCCCGTCG
>NZ_QAIQ01000687.1 GCF_003061105.1 Arthrobacter sp. HMWF013 | reverse complement strand
CAACGACAGGCTGCTGGGCCTGGCCCGCCAGCAGTCCCGGGACATCTCGTCCGGGCTGGAGCAGCACAACGTCCGCATCCTGATCGGTTCCGGCCGGCTCGTGGATACGCACACCATCGAAGTGATCACCGCCGACGGGACAGAAACGGTGGAAGCGGACACGATCCTGCTGGCCGTGGGCGCCCATCCGCGTGAACTCCCCACAGCCCGTCCGGACGGCGAACGTATCCTGAACTGGGCCCAGATCTACGACCTCGACGAACTCCCCGAGGAACTCATCGTGGTGGGTTCCGGTGTCACCGGTGCAGAATTCGCTTCCGCCTACAACGGCCTGGGCTCCAAAGTCACCCTGATCTCCAGCCGGGACCGGGTGCTGCCCGGCTCCGACACCAACGCCGCTGAGGTGCTCGAGGAAGTCTTCGAACGCCGCGGCGTCCGGGTTCTGTCCCGTGCCCGCGCGGAAACGGTCGAACGGACGGACGACGGCGTGGTGGTCACCCTTGGCGACGGATCCAAAGTCACCGGCAGCCACTGCCTGGTCTGCGTGGGCTCCATCCCCAACACCGCCGGGATCGGCCTGGAAGAAGCCGGGGTTGCACTGACCGAGAGCGGGCACATCAAGGTGGACGGCGTCTCCCGCACCACCGCGCCCAACATCTACGCCGCCGGGGACTGCACCGGCGTCCTGGCGCTCGCCTCCGTGGCCGCGATGCAGGGCAGGATCGCGATCGCCCATTTCCTGGGCGACAGCGTCACGCCCATCAAGCTTCACCAGGTAGCGTCCAACATCTTCACCTCCCCGGAGATCGCCTCGGTGGGTGTGTCCGAGGACGAGATCCACTCCGGCAAGTACCAGGGAGATGTGATCAAGCTGTCCCTCAAGAGCAACGCCCGCGCCAAGATGCGCAACCACAAGGATGGTTTCGTCAAGATCTTTGCCCGCAAAGGCTCCGGCACCGTGATCGGCGGGGTGGTGGTGGGACCGAATGCCTCGGAACTGATCTTCGCCATTTCCATCGCCGTGAAGCAGAAACTCCACGTGGACGACGTCGCCAGCACCTTCACGGTGTACCCGTCGCTCAGCGGCTCCATCTCCGAAGCTGCCCGGCGCCTGCACGTCCACATGTAGTACCGAAGGGCCGCAGCGGCCCACTGCTACACTCTGCTCATGATCGGGCTTCCCTTTGCGGGAGATGGGCTGGTGCATGGTGGCCTTGTGGGGCTGGGAATCTTCGCAGCCCTGGTGTTTTACGCCTACGAGAAGCGCCGCAGGGGCCTCACCGATCCCCGCCTTTGGCCCATTGCAGGCTTCGCTGTTGCCTTCGGTGCCATTGGCTCAAGGTTGCTCACATGGGACGTTTCCCGGGAGGTCTCCCTCGCGGACTGGTGGGGTAACGGGGACCGCAGCATCCTCGCGGGGCTGGTCGGAGCATGGTTCGGCGTCCATCTGGGCAAGCGGCTCACTGGTTACCGCAACCCCACCGGCGATCTGTTGGCACCCGCAGTCGCTCTGGCGCTGATTCCCGGACGGATCGGTTGCCTGCTGACGGAACTGCCGGGCACGCCCACCGGGGGAGCGTGGGGGATTGAACTCACCCCCGTGCAGGCTGCAATGCTCGGCACACAGGCCGGCGTGGGCCTCCACCCGTCATTTGCCTACGAAATGGTGTTCCACCTTGCGGCATTCGCCGTGATGTGGCGCTTCCGTGACCGCTTGCCCCGTCCTGGCGATCTCTTTATCTGTTACGTGACCTCCTACGCCCTGTTCCGGTTCGGAGTCGAGTTCGTCCGTGGCAACGAGGTGATCCTGCTGGGCATGAGCCGGCCCCAGTGGTTCCTTCTGGTGGTTCTCCCCCTGCTGCTCTGGCGGATGATGCGTGTCTTCGGGAAACCACTCCGCCCGCAGTTGGAAGGAACGGCGGCATGAGCAGGGAAAATTCGCGCCCAGAAGACGAGGAACCCCCTGAACCTGCGCTCGGCCCCTTGGGCTTCGGAATCCTGGTGGGGGCTCCTGCCCTTTATGCCCTCTATGTCGGGGTACCGATTGCCTTCGGTGGCCCCTCGTCCATGCGTTTCCTGACCGGGCCGTCCGCCTTCATTCCAATCGCTGTCTATCTTTTGGCAGCGATGGTGCTGGCGGTCAGGCCACGCACGTCACGGTGGGGGGCGGGGCTGCTCATTGGCCTGGGAATCTTCACCCTGCTCGGCGGAGGGCTGTGCGTCGGAAGCCTCGCGCAGATGAGAGCCTGAGATGAACCCCTCACTGTTCGCTTCCCGGCAGGTGCTGCCTGGCCCGGGCCAGGCGCTCCCCGGGGACCGCATGCCGGTTCGGCGTCGAAGTCTTCCGGGGCAACGTGGTGATCCTGCTGGGGATGAGCCGGCCCCGGTGGTTCCTTCTGGTGATTCTCCCCTGCTGCTTTGGCGGATGCAGCGGGTCTTCGGGAAACCTCTCCGCCCGCAGTTGGAAGGAACAGCGGCATGAGCGAGGACAAGCCAGACACCCCATGGGACCCGTTCGAGCAGGAGAATCCGCCCGCGGAACCAAAGCGCGGTTCCATGCTGCTCGGAATCCTGTTGGGGGCTCTTGCCCTTTATGCCCTCTATTTCGGGACAACAGCGGGGATCGCTCCGGATCAGGGGTACAGGACCTTCCTTGCCGGGTATGCAACGTTCATACCAATCGCACTGTATCTCGCGGCAGCCATTGTGCTGGCGGTCCGGCCCCGCACGTCCCGGTTGGGTGCGGGACTCCTTATTGGCCTGGGAATCTTCACCCTGCTGGGCGGCGGGATCTGCGTCATGGCACTTTCACAGATGAGGGGCTGAGATGAATCCGTCACCATCCTCCCGGCAGGCGCTGCCCGGCCCCGGCCAGCCGCTCCGTGGGGACCGCATCCACCGGTACGTCACCGCGTTCTGTCCCCGCTGCCACGAAGGCAACCCTCCGCTCGCGCAGGTGCGGCGGCTCTCCGGCGCGCTGCTGATCCGCGATGACCGGGTATGGCTCGAACGTGGCTGCCCCGACCATGGGCTAATCAGCACGCTGTACGACGAGTCTCCCGAAATCCTGCGCTACCTGGAGAAGTGGCAGGCGCCCACCAAACAGCACATCCCCGACCAGGCGGACAACTACCGCCAGGTGCCGGAAGCTTACGCGTACGGGCTGCCAGCCATGCAGACGCAGCACACGTGCATCCTCCTGCAGGACATCATCGAGCACTGCAACCTGCGTTGCCCCACGTGCTTCACCGCCTCCGGCCCCCAGCTGCAGGGGGTGGCACCGCTGAGCGAGGTCCTCGCGAACATCGACACCCGGCTGTCCCGCGAAAACGGGCGGCTGGACGTGCTAATGCTCTCCGGCGGCGAGCCGACGCTTTATCCCTATCTCGCCGAACTTCTGGACGAGCTCGTTGCCCGTCCGGTCGTCCGGATCATGGTGAATACCAACGGCATGCTGATCGCCACCGACGACGACCTGCTGGCACTCCTGGCCGAACATCGGGACCGGGTGGAGGTGTACCTCCAGTACGACGGGCCGTCGAAGGAAGCCTCCATCCACCACCGCGGCGGAGACCTCACCCGCTTCAAGGACGCCGCAATAGCGCGCCTGTCCGAAGCGGGCATCTTCACCACCCTGACGATGACGGCCACCCTGGGCGTCAACGACGGTGAGGTGGGCGCCGTGGTCATGCGGGCCTTGGAGACCCCGTTCGTCGGCGGTGTGGCGCTTCAGCCGGTGTTCGGTTCAGGCCGCGGCCACGGCATCGACGCCAGGAACAGGCTCACCCATACGGGCGTCCTCGATCGGCTTGCGGAGCAGACTGGCGGGGTGGTCTCGTGGCACGACCTGACGGCACTCCCGTGCTCGCACCCGCACTGCGCGTCCGTGGGCTACATGCTGAAGGACGACTCCGGGGTCTGGCGTTCGCTGACCGCCCTCATCGGGCATGATCAGCTGCTGGCCTGGCTGGAACTGAATCCTGACAGCATCGCCAACCGCATAGCCGACAGCGCGATCCCGCTGGAGCTGCGCAACCTGATGAAGTCCTCCCTGCTGGACCTGCTGAGCGAACAGTCCTCGCTGTCCCACCCGCGGACCATGGATCTCTGGAAGAACATCTGCACCCAATGCGACCTCGGCATCGGCACTCTCACTACCCTGGCGGCCGGCAAGCTCCCGGGCCAGCAGCAACGGCTGCGCAGGCTCCTCGCCGAACGCGTAACCCGCATCATGGTCAAGCCGTTCATGGACATTTCGACCATGATCGAGGAGAGGCTCACCCAGTGCTGCGTCCACGTGGGAACAAAGAGCGACGACGGCGGGCACCAGTGCGCGCCGTTCTGCGCTGTCCAGGCGTGGCCCGCTTTGGCCAGGCAACGGATGAGCACAGCCACGGGCACGCGGCTTCTCCCCGTCCGCCAGGTATGAGCCCGCCAGGTATGAGCCAGCCCGCGAAAAGGAGGAATGATGAGTTCCGCTTCTGATGCCCGGCGCATCGCCAACGGGCCGTCGCCGTCACAGCTGGTGCGCGCCAGACACGCAGCCGGGCACCACCGGGCACCTGACCTCAACGAGGATCAGCAGCCCGCGCCGCCCTTCGACCCGCTGCGGCTATGCATCTTCGCCACTGTTGCCTTGCTGGGCTGGGTAGCCGGTCCGGTGGCACTGGCGGTGTTCGCTGCCATCGGGTTTGCCGGATATTGGAAGGCGCGCCGGAGGGGCCTCACTACATCGAACTGCTACCTGCGCGACACCAGGCTGGTGCTGGCCTATCTGGGAATCCTGCTTATCGCCGGGTTGTGGGGGATCTACGTGTTGGCTGCGCGCTTGGTGGGGTGATGCAGGGGTTGTCTGCCTGTTGGCTGCCGGGCCTTGGTACCTGACGGTCATCAGCCTTTTCAGGTAGCGTGGCGGCATGAGTACAGCACTGGAGCGGCCGCGCAACGGAAAAATCATCGCCGGCGTGTGCGCCGCGCTCTCAGCCCGCTTCGGAATTCCGAAGTTCCTGGTCAGGCTGGGGTTTGTGATCTTTGGTGTGGTGGGGATCGGGGAGCTGGTCTACGTCGCCTTGTGGATCATGATTCCCAAAGCCCCGGCGTAAGCGTCCGGCACCGCACGGCTACGGCCGGCACGGCTCGAGCCGGCACCAGGACGGGGACGTTCGGCCCTACTTCGGCAGCGCCCTGCACGCCCACTGTGGAGCATGGCCAATATCTATATCCCCTATGGCAGCGTTGAAGGGCAGACAGCCCGGATCGTTGAGTACATCGCCGAGCTGGTCCGTGCCCATGGACACGAGGCCGAAACGGTGGATCTTAAGCATTCCGCCGGCAGCGGTATCCCCAGCGGCCAGGACGCCGTGATCGTTGCGGCCTCGGTCCACATGGGCAAACACGAGGGCTTTGTGGTCGATTTTGTCCGGGAGAACCGCGCCGGACTGGAGCGGCTCCCGTCCGCACTGATCTCGGTGAGCCTGGCCGCCCATGGCGACGAACACGATGCTGAGGGGTTCGTCACGGAGTTCGAGGAACAGACCGGCTGGCATCCCGCCCACGTCGGGATCTTCGCCGGGGCCCTGCTTTACACCCAGTACAACTTCCTCAAACGCCAGATGATGAAGAAGATCGTCCGGGACAAGGGATCTACGGACCTCGATACGTCCCGCGATTATGTCTACACCGAGTGGGACGGCGTGAAGCGCTTTACTGAGGACTTCCTCGCGGGAATTCCTGCCCCGTCCGGTCAGGAACGGGCGTAGGGCGGGACTGCATCCCCGGGGGACAACGGCCTGAACCAGTGCTCAAAGCCGAGTTCGCCGTCGTCGGGGGATTCGTCAGCATCTTCTGAGTACAGCGCCTGGCTGTCTGCATCCTCCAGCAGGACTTCCTCAACCCGCGCCCGCCAGTCCTCCGGAAGGTCCAGTTCGTAGATGTCCTCCGTTATCTCCGCCTGGTCGAGCAGGCAGCGGACTGCCAGTTCGGCGGCCAGGCAGCCGGGTGCGGTCCAGCCGCGGGCCAGGGACGCCGTGACGTCGGAGGCGACCACGATGAACTTCCGGGTGAACGCCGCGTCATAGCTGGCTGCAAACCTGGGCGGCAGCGAGGACAGCACAGAGGTTCCTGCGATGTCGGACGGGGTGACGGCGTCCGGGCCGCTGAGCGTTCCGAGGTCGCGGAAGAGCTGGTCGAGCAGGACGGCCGACGAGTTCCAGAGCAGCCCTGCCAGCAGGAGCGCGTGGCTGACAGCTTTTTGCCGGTCTTCGGGCGGGACCGACGCCATTTCGGCCAGGTCTTCGGGCTCGAACTGGAGCCGCTGTTCCGGGGTCATGTCATCCGGGTGCGGATCAAGGCCCAGCAGTTCCAGGCTCAGACCGGTCAGCTTCCCGGCGTCAGCCAGCAGTTCGTCGGTGATGTCGTCGTCGTCGGCGCTCATGGCCCCGATGCTACCCGCCGGACACTCCGGCCCCGGCTTTCGTTACGCGCTACATATCCGCCCGCCCCGGTACTTTTGCCTCTGTGTCCCGACGCCGGTCAGCCCCAGACTGATGCCACCGACCGGGTGGCCTTCATTCGTGCGGACACGAAAGGGAGTCCCATGCACCGTCGCCAGTCCTGGCCGGCTCGACCTGGCGTGACGGTGGTGGCCGTGCTCGCCGTGCTCCTCGCCTCGTGTGCAGCGCCCGCGGGCCAAAGCGGGCCAGCGTCGTCGTCGGCCGTGACCGCCAGCCCGGCCTGCGACCTGATTACCCCGGAGATTGCAGCGAAAGCAGTCCCAGGGATCTTGCCTGTGGGCCAGAACAGTCCTGACAGGCCGATGGGCAGCAAAGCCTACCTGTGCACGTACTCGAGCAAGTCGCCCACGGGGATGATGGCCCTGTCGGTGGCCCTGATAGCGCCGGCGTCGGCCGCGGACATCGAGAAGGCGAAGTCGACGCCGGACTGCTCACCTGTCACAGGCATCGGCGGCTTTGCCTGCCTGCAATGGACAGGCTACTTCCAGGGTGAGGCCGGCGGCGCGTCCGCGAACACCGTGCTCCACGCAGTGCGGGGCGACGAGGTCCTCGAGATGCCCTACGTGACGGGACCGCCCATGGACAGCAGCAGCGCGCCGGATGGCAACGCCATGGCGCATGCGCTGGTGCAGGCCGCAGCGGACGCGGGCTGGGGCAATGGCACCCCTCCCAGCGTCCCTGCCGCTCCGCCGGTTGGGGCGTCAGGCTAAGCAGCGGAGGGCGTCGGGGACCGGGGCCCTCAATATGCTCAAGTGAGGGCGCGCCCGGGTCAGGCCGGCTCAGGCGACGGCCCCTTGAAAGTGTTTTTCGATGAGCCCTTTGATGTCATCATGGCAGCCGCCGCACCCGGTCCCGGCGCGGGTGGCACCCGAAACTTCGGCCACCGTCCCGCAGCCGTCGGTCACTGCAGCGGCGATCTTCGTGCCGCTGACACCTGCGCACCGGCAGACGGTACGTTCCGGGTCCACGGCGCCGGCCGAAACCGGCTGGTCCGGGCCATCCAGGCGCAGCATCAGGGACCGGTCGGCGGGCAGTTCGGCGCTGCGTTCGAACAGTCCCACCAGTTCGGCGGCGGTGCGGGGCATGCCCACTGCCACCAGGCCTTCGAGCACACCACCCCGGGTGGTCATCTTGACGTAGCGGCCGTGCTCGGGATCAGCCCACTGCGCGATCTGCAGGCGGGGGCGGCCGTTCACAGCTCCGGCGGTCAGTGCCTCCTCGTCCCAGGGTTCGGCAGCGTTATCGCCGGCCACGGCCATGTTCAGGCCCCGGGCCTTGAGGACAATGACGC
>NZ_QAIQ01000686.1:8338-13866 GCF_003061105.1 Arthrobacter sp. HMWF013 | reverse complement strand
GGCGGAACGCGGCACTGGCAAGGCTGCCAGGCACCTGGTGCTGGACGAGCTCTCCGGCGGGATCGTAGAGCGCTTGGATTCCGGCACCGCGGCGTTCGTGAACTCCAGCGGCCTGGCCAAGGCTTCGCCGATGGGTATGGGCCTCTACCGCATCGAGCCGGTGGGGAAGGTGGGGTCAGTCCGCACCTCCACGCTTCAACTCGATGTGCGCCCCAAGGACCGGCTGGGCCTGAGCCGGCTGCTGTTCCTGCTCGGCTATGCCGGCGAGCAAGGCTTCCGTCCGGATTCCGTGGCCGCCGCCGAGGACCGTGAACTGTGGAGCGCGCTGGCTGAATCCCTCGCCCAGCTGGCGGAGCGTGCTTTGGGCCGCGGCGTGCTTCAGGGCTACCTCACGGTGGATGAGTCGCTGCGGACAGTGAAGGGCCGCATCAGGATTTCGGACCAGATTTCCCGCCGCCCCGGCATGCTGGTGCCGCTGGAAGTCTCCTACGACGAGTTCACGGAGGACATCGCCGAAAACCGCATCCTGCGGGCTGCGCTCGAACGGATGGGCCAGGTCCCGCGGGTCAGGCCTGAGGTCCTGAGCCGCCTCCGGCAACTCAAGGGAAAGCTCGACGCCGTCACTCGCCTTCCGGCCGGAGCCCCGCCACCGCCGTGGACGCCCAGCCGGAAGAACGTCCGCTACTACTCCGTCCTGCGCCTGGCAGAACTGATCCTGCGCAAAGCCTCCGCCGAGGCAGGCGAAGGCAAACAGCAGACAGCTGCGTTTGTGGTGGACATGGAGCAGGTGTTTGCCGATTTTGTCAGCACCGCCCTCCGCGACGCCATGGCCGCATACCCGGGGGAGATGCGGCTGCAGTACAACGCACTCCTGAGCGAGGCCGTCAGGGATTCGGACCGGCTCTCCGTGCGGCCGGACGCCGTCCACATGCTGGGCGGCCGTCCCGTGGTGGTCTATGACGCGAAGTATA
Organism: Arthrobacter sp. HMWF013; assembly: GCF_003061105.1. GTDB lineage: Bacteria > Actinomycetota > Actinomycetes > Actinomycetales > Micrococcaceae > Arthrobacter. The sequence goes on along the minus strand of NZ_QAIQ01000686.1, from coordinate 12,895 downwards.
AGGCCGCCGCGGATCTTGGCGCATCCCTGACCGCCGACCATTACCAGATGCTGGCGTACTGCACCGCCCTCAAGGTACCCACCGCCTGGCTGGTCTACGCAGGTGCGGGCGAGGTCAAACTGCGGCGCATCCTGAACACGGACATCGACGTCGTCGAGTTTCCGCTGGATCTGTCGCGGCCGCCGTCGGAAATCCTGGCTGCCATCGGCGAATTGGCAAGGCAGTCGTGGGGCGAAGTGGTCCGCGCCGCCCGCTAAACCCCCACGCGGAACCTAGACCGGCACCCGGAACGTGAACGTGGTGCCATGGCCCAGCGTGCTTTCCACATCGATGGTTCCGCCGTGGGCCTCCACAATCGCCTTGCTGATGGGCAACCCCAGCCCCACGCCGGGAATGGCTGTCCGGCGGACGTTGGAGGTCCTAAAGAACTTGGTGAAGACCTCGGCCTGATCGGCAGGGGTCATGCCCATGCCGGTGTCGCTGACCTGGCACGTGAGATGCCCGTCCTCCTGCATCAGGGCAACCACCACATTGCCGCCGTCGGGCGAGTATTTGATCGCATTGGAGACCAGGTTGTCCAGCACCTGGGAGATGCGCGGGCCGTCGACGTGGGCCTCCAGCTGAACTGGGATGTCCGTCTCCAGGACCACCCTGGAGGAGTCGGCCCTGGGCTGGGCCGCGGACACGCTGGCCCGCACCAATTCAGCCACATCCACAGGGTTCGGCTTCACGAGAAGCTGGCCGTTCCTGCTGGCGAGAAGGTCAGAGACCAAGGTGAGCAACCGCTCCGAATTCCGCTTGACGATCTCCAGGGGCTGCTGCTGCTCCTCGTCCGGGCCGTCGGCCAGGAGCAGTTCCACATAGCCGAGAATCGAGGTCAAGGGTGTCCGGAATTCGTGGGAGACGCTGGAGACGAAGTCGTCCTTGGCCGCCAGGGCGTCCACCAGGTCCGTCACATCGCTGAACACGATCACGGATCCGGCGAACGTCCCGTCAGCATCCTTCATGGCGCGGGCGGAGGTGCTGATGGCCCGCTGCTGAGGCCCGGCGCCCAGCCAGACCAGGTAGTCAGTAAACGTTTCGCCGAGCACGGCCCGGCGCACCGGCCGGTCCGCAACAGGGACGGGGGTGGTGCGGTCCGCCGCGAACACCAGCAGTTGGGACTCGTTTGGATCTGGGATGTCCTGGGGCGTGGCGAGCACGTGGTTGGCCCGCTGCTTCCGGTTCATCAGGATGTCGTGGCCGTCGGCATCCACGGCAAGGACGCCAACGTGCACGGTATCCAGGATGGTGTTGAGGAGGGCCTCCTGACGCAGGGACTTTTCCAAGCCGGCCTGAAGCTGCTGGTCCTTCTCCTCCAGGGTCCGCTGCTGGCGCATCATGCTCTGCGTCAGGACACTGACCGAGACTCCGATCCCCAACATCATCAGCGGAATGAGCAGGGCCTTGGCAAGGCTCGGACCGGACACATCCCCCCGCACGAAGAGGGGGACCCAGATGATTGCCAGCGGTCCAACAAAAGACAGCCACCGGGCAGTCCTGGGGTAGTAACCGGAGGCGCAAAGCCAGATCACGGGGAACGCGGCGAGCAGGCTGAGGCCGGTCAGGCTGTCCTGGCCGCCCTCCCGCCCCACTCCGATGGACACAAAATCCAGCAGCGGAATGAGCAGGAAGCTCGTGAATGGCAGCCGGTCCCAGGGAACCAGAAAGCACAACGCCGTAATGACCAGCTGGGAGACCAGGAACGTCACAAACAGCGGGTTCTCGAAGACGCCAGGGAAAAACGCCAAAACCAGGAACGTCGTAAAGAGGGCGGTGACGGACAGCGGTGCCTGGCTCAGGACCACCCGGGATGTCAGGGTGTTCTCGTGGAAGGGCCGACGGAATGACATCAGCCAGCCCAGGGCGCGCGGCGCGGCGGACTCACGCATAAATTCCGGCCTGAGATGGGACGATAGGGAGACGCATACCAGCAGGATATCGGCAGCGGGCTATACTTCTGACGTTGTCAAGCTGGCTGAGGGGGCTGGGATGAGTGAAGCACGAGTGGGGCTGGTCATTGAGGATGACCAGGATATCCGCGAACTTGTACGCACGGTCCTGACCCAGGCAGGGTTTGAGGTGACGGTGGCCAGCAGCGGCCACGAAGGGGTTCTGGCCGCCAAGACCTTGAATCCTGACGTCATCACGCTCGACCTCGGGTTGCCGGACATTGACGGTTTTGAGGTGTCCCGCCAGATCCGCGAGTTCTCCGATGCCTACATCGTGATGCTCACGGCCCGGGCGGATGAACTGGACACGCTGATCGGGCTGGAGTCCGGCGCGGACGATTACCTCACCAAACCTTTCAGGCCGCGCGAGCTCCGCGCCCGCATCGCTGCCATGATGCGCCGCCCCCGGTCCCTGCCGGACCAGGCCGACAGTGTTCCCGGTACGGATCAGCCCGTTGACGCGGCCGCCACCGCCACCGGCGACGGAACCTATAGCCACAACGGCCTGGACCTGAGCTACGCCTCGCGGTCCGTCACAGTGGACGGTTCAGAACTGAACCTGACGCGGACCGAATTCGAATTGCTCTACGCCCTGCTTGAAGCGGGCCGGACGGTCCGGACCAAATCGGATCTGGTGCGCAGGCTCCGGGACGAGGATTACGACGTCGGCAGTTACATCAGCGAGGCAGACGAACGTTCAGTGGAAGTCCACATGGGAAACCTGCGGAAGAAGCTCGGTGATTCACCGCAGCGCCCGCGCTGGCTGCAGACAGTCCGCGGCGTGGGCTACCGGCTGGCGCCGGCGGAGCGCTGAGATTGCAACCGGTGCACCGTTTGGCGGCTGCAATGGCTGATTGGCTTAAGGTATGTGGCGGCCAGCCGGGGCAGGGCAACTGAGGGATCCATTCCCAGTGACTCCTCACGGATGGAGCGCTCCAGGGTCATGGCCAGCCCGGCGAGCCGTTCGGCGCCCACCATCTGGCTGGATGTCTTCAGGCTGAGGATGGCGTCCACGGCCCCGGCCAGGTCGCCGGTGGTCAACGCGAGCCGAAGCCTGTCGATCCTGACGGGCAGGTAGCCGATGAAATTCCCCACAAAAACGGTGCTGTAGCCCTCGTCCTCGTCCAGTTCAGCCCGCAGCCGGTCAAGGACTGCTTGGTCTACCAAGGGCCGCCCGGCGTCGTCGGAGGGTGCCATTATTGTCCTTTCCGCTGGGGTTTGCCACCCCGGAAAGGGGGCGGCGCCGTCGGGCATTGCATCCACTTTCAGACTAAGACTGTTATGTAAGCCCGGCATGGCTCAGCACCAGGAATGTGGCTTTACTGAGGAGACTGCGGGTTTACCTTCAGGAGTTCAATCCTCGCGGGCGCCCATCAATTCGGGAGGCGGCAAAGGGTCAAGATTGACTCAAGTTCCGGCGGCGGGCTGCAACAGCGGCGGGGAACCAGGCGCACCCGCAGCAGCGGCGCCGAGGAAGCGCACCAGCTGGGCTTCGAGGGACGAGCCGTCTTTCAGCTCGCACTCCCAGACGGTGAGCACCTCCCAGCCGGCGTCCTCCAGCAATCGGCGCTGGGATGCATCGCGGTGCAGGGTGCGGGTGCGCTTGGCTTCCCAAAAAGCGGCGTTGGCTTTGGGGGCATGCTGGCCCACCCTGCAGTCGTGGAAATGCCAGAAGCAGCCATTGACGAAGATGACTTTGCGCCGCCCTGCGAACACCAGATCGGGACGGCCCGGCAGGCTGGTCTTGCCGGCTTTTCCGTGCAGGCGGTAGCGGTAGCCCTTGGCGTGGAGCAGGCGGCGCACCAGCAGTTCAGGCTTGGTGTTCTTGCCCCTGATCCGGGACATGTTCCAGCTGCGCTGCTCGGGAGTCAGCCTGTCCGCCATGATTCCAGTCTAGAAGCTACCGGCTTGAGGGGTTACCGGAGGTACCGGTGCAGTACTACCGGTGGAGTAGCACCCGGTGGAGGAGAGCCTAGATCTCGCGCTCGGGCTGCTCGCCGAACTGGAAGTGGCGGCCGCTGACGGAGCGGGGTTCGATCTCCACATAGAAGTCCTTCAGCGTGGGCACCCAGGTTTTGAGGCCCAGGCTCTCCACCTCGGCGAGCTCCGCGGAGTTGCTCAGGACGCGCGCCGTGCCCCGGACCACTACCGACCATGCCTCGTCCTCGAGGATGCCATCGGTTTCCAGGAGCACGGTGGAGTTGATGGTCAGCTGGGCGAGCTTGTTTCCCGGCGCTGTGCGCAGGTAAAGCTTCCGTCCCGAGGCAAGGTAGTTGACGGGAAAGATATCGGGTTCGCCGGCCACGGAAACCACCAGGCGGCCGTGCTTGGTGGCCTCCAGGAGTTGCCAGGACTGCGCGTCGTCGAGCTCGAGGACAGGGTTTCCATCTGCGTGGTTGAACATCATGTGGGTCATTCTTCTACGATCCGTAGAAGAATGCTAGGCCTCCAGTGAAATTTGCTCGGTGGCCGGAAGTCTTCAGCCGTTGAAGCTGCCGTGGCGGGAGCAGCTGGCCCACCACTTCAGCGGTGCTACCTGAACCTTGAGGCGGCGTCCGCACTCGCG
>NZ_QAIQ01000686.1:2769-8328 GCF_003061105.1 Arthrobacter sp. HMWF013 | reverse complement strand
CCGCCGTCGGACGCACCGCCGTCGGACGCACCGCCGTCGGACGTCCCGCCGTCGGACGCCCGGCCGCAGTGCCCGCAAAAGGAGGCGCCGGCAGGTGCCGCTACGAGTGCTGGAGCCACGGCGCGGGCAGGTGCCGCTACGAGCGCTGGAGCCACGGCGCGGGCAGGTGCCGCTACGAGCGCTGGAGCCACCGCGCCGGCAGGAACATTTGTGGCTGATGCTGCTGTCACAGGGTCTTTTGGAGTTCTTTGATGGGCATGTTGAGTTCCACCAGGAGGTTCAGGTCCGCAGTGGCCGGCCGGCCCAGTGTGGTGAGGTAATTGCCCACGATGACAGCGTTGATACCGCCTAGGAGACCCTCACGGGTGCCCAGGTCCCCGAGGGTCAGTTCGCGGCCGCCGGCGTAGCGGAGCACCGTGCGGGGCATGGCCAGGCGGAAGGCCGCGATGGCTCGAAGGGCGTCCTTGCCGTCCATGATGCCCTGGTTTTCCAAGGGGGTTCCCGGCCGGGGGTTGAGGAAGTTCAGCGGGACCTCGTGCGGTTCCAGGGCCGCCAGTTGCGCGGCCAGTTCCGCGTTGTTCCAAGGACTCGCCCATGCCGATCAAGGCACCGCAACACAGTTCCATCCCTGCGTCCTTGACCATGGCGCAGGTTTCCAGGCGCTCCTCGTAGCTGTGGGTGGTGACCACCTGCGGAAAAAAGCTGCGGGCCGTTTCCAGGTTGTGGTTGTAGCGGTGGACGCCCCAACCGGCGAGCTGGTCCACCTGCCGCTGCGTGAGCATGCCCAGGGAGCAGGCGATGTTGATGTCCACTTCCTCCTTAATGCGGTCGATGGCGAACTTGATCTGGTTCATCAGCTTGATGTCGGGACCCCTGACGGCGGCCACAATGCAGAATTCGGTGGCGCCGGTGGCTTCGGTTTCCTTGGCCGCTTTGACGAGTTCGGGAATGTCCAGCCAGACACCGCGCACCGGGCTGTCAAATACGCCCGACTGGCTGCAGAAGTGGCAGTCCTCCGGGCAGCCGCCGGTCTTGATGGAGATGATGCCTTCCACTTCGACGTCGTCGCCGCAGTGTTTCAAGCGGACCTCGTGGGCCAGTTGCAGTGTCGCAGGGAGGGCGCTGTCCGGAAGGCTGAGAATCTCTACCAGCTGGTCTTCGGCCAGGCCAATGCCCTGTTCGAGCACCTGCGTCCGGGCGGTTTCGAGAATCGTGTAACTGTCCGGGCGTGCTGCCTGCATCGTCAATGATGGTCCTTAGATGGGGTTCCGTGGTCTTCTTCGACGCTAGTTCGGGGATCATGGGGCGGTTTTGTGGGATGTCTACAACGGCATCGGAGCGCGTTTGTCCCGCGGCGGAACCATGATCCGCGTCTCATCCGGAATAGTTGCAGGCGCCGGGCAGTTGGGCCAAGCAGTACCAATTCATTTTCGAAAGGAACCGCGCATGCTGTTTTCCCCGTTGACCCTTGGCGAGCTTGAACTGCCTAACCGCCTGGTGATGGCTCCGCTGACCCGCATCCGTACCGGCGAAGAAGGCGTTCCAGGCCCGCTGGTAGCGGAGCACTACCGGCAGCGCGCATCCTTGGGGCTCATCGTGAGCGAAGGCATCTACCCGAGCCCTGCCGGACGCTCGTACACAGGCCAGCCCGGGTTGGTCAACGCGGAGCAGATCGCCGGGTGGAAGCAAGTCACCGACGCCGTCCACGCCGAGGGTGGCCGGATGTTCGCCCAGATCATGCACGGCGGCCGGGTATCCCACGAGGACATCACGGGTGGCCGGACCATCGTAGGACCGAGCGCGGTCGCCATCGACGGCGAAGTCCGGACGCCGTCCGGCAAGCAGCCGTTCCCTGTGCCGCATGCCTTGAGCACTGGGGAACTGTCCGTCGTGATGCAGGAGATCGTCGCCGGTGCCGTCAACGCGATCGAAGCCGGCTTCGACGGCGTGGAGCTGCACTCAGCCAACGGCTACCTCCTGCACGAGTTCCTGGCCCCGAACTCGAACGTCCGCTCGGACAGCTATGGCGGCTCGCCGGAAAACCGGGCACGCTTTGTGATCGAGACTGTCAACGCCGTGGTGGCGGCCCTGGGGTCAAACCGCGTGGGCATCCGGATCTCACCCGAGCACAGTGTCCAGGGCATCGCGGAGACGGACGCCGCTGATGTCCGCGCCACCTATGAGGTCCTGGTGGACAGCATTGCTTCCCTGAACCTGGCCTACCTGAGCATCCTGCACCACGACCCGAGCGGGGAGCTGGTGCAGGACCTCCGGACTCGCTTCGCCGGTCCGTTCCTGGTGAACAGCGGCTTTGGCGTGGTCACCACCCGCGAGGAAGCCCTGGCACTGGTAGCTGACGGCCACGCGGATGCAGTGGTGGTGGGGCGCCCGGCCCTGGCGAACCCCGATCTGGCCCGCCGCTGGAAGGAAAGCCTCCCGCTGAACGACATCGACCCTTCCACGTTCTACGCCGAAGGTGCCAAGGGCTACACCGATTACCCCGTGTATTCCGGCTAAACCGGGTCACTGCGGCGGCTGTCTGCGCGGCGACAACTGCTGTCCAGCCAGCAACATACGGCGACGGCGGCACCTGGTGGGGTGCCGCCGTCGTCGGCTGCTCGGTGTGCTGTTCCGGCAGCCCGTGCCAATTAGCCATCCGACGGCTCTTTGGCTGAGTTATAAGTTGGCCCGCCAGGTCCGTAGAAAACCCGGCGGTGATGACAGGATACTCCAGCGAATGGACTATCGCTAGAGGCGATTTAAAGGAAGGCTTCGCGGCCGGTGCCTTCCCGCATGACCAGTTTGCCGTCCTGGATTGAGACGAGCAGGCTCTTGGGTTTTCCGCTGACTTTGAGGATGCCTTTGAGCCCCCGGTTGGTGACTTCGACGCCCACCTGCGCACCCTTCGCGGGCAGTTCGACTGAAGTTTCGAAGGCTTCTCCCAGAAGCTGGTTGGTGGAGACCCCGACGTCACGGCGGACCTCCTTGCCGTTGACCAGTACGGTGATGTTGGCCTCGTCGAATCCTTCCTGAAAGACGATGAGTAGTTCCCGCATGGTGGCCTCTTCCTCGAAATGATTACCGATGACGGCAACTCAACTACAGCACTTCACGGCCCGGAGTGGAATACCCGTTTCCGCTGCTGCGGCGGTGCGGCGAGTGTCAGCCGGCCGAGTGACGGTTGGAGCCGCCAGCCCCAGCCCTCCGGTGGAGACCGTCAGGGCAGTAGGGCAAAATGTTCAGGTGACTCAACTTCCGCAGCGTCCCTCTGCCCCCGCATCGCCTGCCCAGACCGGCGCGATCACGCCGGACGACGCAATTTATGCCCAGATTGCCGCTGAACTTGGCGTCCAGACCTGGCAGGTGAAGGCCGCAGTGGAACTGCTCGACGGCGGGTCCACCGTCCCTTTCGTCGCCCGCTACCGCAAGGAAGCCACCGGGACGCTGGACGACACACAGCTCCGCGAACTCGACGAGCGCCTTCGTTACCTCCGCGAACTGGAGGACCGCCGTCGTACCGTCCTTGAGGCGATCGCCGGCCAGGGCCAGCTGACGCCGGAACTGCAGAGGACGATCCTTGCAGCGGACACCAAGTCCCGGCTCGAGGATATCTACCTGCCGTTCAAGTCCAAGCGGCGCACCAAGGCCCAGATCGCCCGCGAGGCCGGGCTAGAGCCGCTCGCCGAGACGCTGCTGAAGCGCCCGGACCTCGATCCCGAACGGGAGGCGGCCAAGTACCTGAACCGGGAGCACTCCATTGACGATTCGGCCGCAGCGCTCGCCGGTGCGCGCTCCATCCTGGTGGAACGCGTTGCACAGGATCCGGATCTTGCCGCCACCCTGCGTGAGCGGCTCTGGACCCAGGGCCGGATGGTGTCGCGCGTGAAGAAGGGCAAGGAATCCGACGGGCAGAAGTTCGCGGACTACTTCGAGTTCGCCCAGGCTCCGTCCGGGATGCCCTCACACCGCGTACTGGCGTTGCTGCGCGGCGAGAAGGACGGAGTGCTTGAACTGGACCTCGCCGAAGCGGACCCCACTAACGACGACGCCCTGGCCGCCGCGCGTGCGCGCTACGAGGCCGCGGTGGCCAGGTGCCTCGGGGTTGCCGACCGTGGCCGTCCCGCCGACGCGTGGCTGATGCAGACCGCTCAGCTCGCCTGGCGCTCGCGGGTGCTCGCGCGGCTCACCGCAGACCTTCGCGGCCGGATGTTCACGGCCGCCGAAGACGAGGCCGTCCGGGTCTTTGCCGCCAACCTGCGCGACGTCCTGCTCGCGGCGCCGGCCGGTAACCGGGCCACCCTCGGTTTGGATCCGGGCCTGCGGACCGGGGTGAAAGTCGCCGTGGTGGACGGAACGGGCAAAGTGGTGGCCACTGACACCGTCTACCCGCACGCGCCCGCCCGGAAGTGGGACGAGGCGCTCGCCACGCTGGTCCGGCTCGCGCAGAAACACCACGTGGAGTTGGTGGCCATCGGCAACGGCACGGCGTCCCGCGAAACGGACAAGCTCGCGGCCGAACTGATCAAGCAGTTGCCCGCAGCGGAGCAGAAACCGCAGAAACTTGTGGTCTCCGAGGCCGGCGCATCGGTGTATTCGGCGTCTGCGCTGGCGGCCGCTGAGCTGCCCGGCATGGACGTGTCCCTGCGCGGGGCGGTGTCCATCGCGCGGCGGCTCCAGGATCCGCTGGCCGAACTGGTGAAGATCGATCCGAAGTCCATCGGTGTGGGGCAGTACCAGCACGATGTCACGGCGTCGAAGCTGGACCGGAGCCTCGACGCGGTGGTGGAGGACTGCGTGAACGCGGTGGGAGTCGACGTGAACACGGCCTCGCCTGCGCTGCTGAGCCGGGTGGCTGGCGTCGGGCCCTTGCTGAGCGAAAACATTGTGGCGTACCGGAACGAACACGGACCCTTCGCCAAGCGCAGCGAACTGAAGAAGGTGCCGCGGCTTGGTGCCAAGGCGTTTGAGCAGTGCGCCGGGTTCCTGCGGATCACCGGGGGAGCGGAACCGCTGGACGCGTCGAGTGTCCACCCGGAGGCCTACGCGGTGGCACGCAAAATCCTGGTGGCGGCGGGATCCGCACCGGCGTCGTCCCTGGATCCGCGCACCTTTGTTGACGGGACTTTCGGGCTGCCCACGGTGCAGGACATCCTGGCCGAGTTGGATAAGCCCGGCCGCGATCCACGGCCCGCCTTTGCCGCTGCGACCTTCTCGGAGGGGATTGAGAAGATCTCCGACCTTAGGCCCGGAATGGTGCTGGAGGGGACTGTCACGAACGTGGCCGCTTTTGGAGCCTTTGTTGACGTGGGTGTTCACCAGGACGGACTTGTCCACGTTTCGGCGCTGGCCAACCGCTTCGTGTCAGACCCGCGAGAAGTGGTGAAATCCGGGCAGGTGGTCCGGGTGAAGGTGCTCGAAGCTGATCCGGAACGGAAACGGATCTCACTGACTTTGAGGCTCGACGACGAGCCGTCGTCTTCCGGAAGCGCGAGAACCCCGGGCGGCACTCGGGAGTCCGGGGGTCGGGGCGCCGGTGGGCAGAACTCCGGCAACCGCGGC
>NZ_QAIQ01000686.1:0-2759 GCF_003061105.1 Arthrobacter sp. HMWF013 | reverse complement strand
GGGCAAGTAGCCGGTGTTTTAGGCGAGCGACAAAACGAACGCCAGAACAAACCCGGCGGCGGTGCTCAGCGCCACCGCCGGGCCGCCGTGCTCAAAGGCTTCCGGCATCAAGGTGTCTGCCAGCGATGCAATGACAGCGCCTGCGGCAAAGGCCAGCGGCAGCGAGATCGCCTCAGGATCGGTTCCGGAAAGCGGTCCAGCGCCGACCACGACGGCCACTACCAGCAGCACCGCGCAGGCGCCCCACAGCCCGATGATGCTTCCGGCCGAGCGGCCTTGGGTCCGCATGGAGGCAGCGCCTACCAGGGCCTCCGGAAAATTGGACACAAAGATGGCGGCCAGCAGAGCCAGGCCGCCGGTTCCTTCACCGAGGGATACCCCTAAGGCCACGTTTTCGGGCACACCGTCCAGTGTGACTGCAGCCAGGAGGGCAACTCCTGCGGCGCCGCGGGTTGATTCAACAGTTGCGGGTTTGTCAGCCGCCGCTGCGTCGGTATCGAGCTTGGCGCTGCCCTGGAACTCGTCCGCTGGTGTGGCTTTGGCGCCGGGCTGGGCCCAGCGGTCCAGCAGGGCGCTGAGGGCGGTGAACACGATGGCTCCCACCATCAAACCAATCGCCGCCCTCAGGATGCCCCCACGCTCGTAGGCGTCCTCGAACAACTCGAAGGTCAGGGCGGTGATGAGGGCTCCCGCGGCGAAGGCGAGGAGCATCGCCAGGAGGCGCTTGGGGAGTTCGAACTTAACACCGATGAAGGCACCCAGAATCAGTGCACTGGATGCTATGGCGCCGAAAACCAGCGACATCATCATCCCGACAGTATAGGAGCGGGATGCTTTGGGAGGAACCTATATTTGCAGGTCAGGGGTATAAACGACTTTCGGGGCTGGGGACTTTCTGAAAGGCTGGAACCATGACGTACTTCCTGGAATACACCATCCCTGCCGCACCTGATGCAGAGTTTGAGTTTCCCCACGACGAGATCAACCCCGGGACAACGATTCCGCTCTCGGAAACCGATGCCGACGTTATTCACGCACCCGAACTGCCAGCCCGGACCGGCATCGTCGGGGCCACGGCAGCGGAAGCCAAACTCGAAGCAGAACAGCTCATCACGCACAGCCGGGCAACCGAGGGAGAACTGTTTTTTGACCCCTCCAACTCCCTCCAGGCTGGTGTGGGAACCTTGGTGGCCACGTTTGTCGAGGGTAGCGGCTGGCTGGACGCGTAGACGCCTGATGCCCGCCGGTAGGTGACGCGCTGATGGTGCCCGTCCTCCCGGAGGGCGGCGTCGGCGAGCTAGGTACTCACAACCCTCGGCCGGCCGAACTGAGTCCGAACTCCCGGCGAGAAAAGGACCGAGTCCGGGGGACCAGCCACAACCATGCCGGCAGCGCTGACGAGTCCGTCGTCGAGCCTGATCAACTCGGCCTGGTGCAAGGGCCAGGCCGAGTGCGTGTTGGGGATATACAGCGTGCGGCCACGGAAGCTGGTGTGGAGGCCAAACCTTGCGGTGAGGTGTATAGACAACGGATCGGTGACGACGCTGTCCAATTCAGGTACAGCTGCGAACTCGCTACTGGCGCCACCCCGAAACCGCCGGACAGAGTAGCCTGTGGAACCGTCCGACTCTGCGGAGTGGAAGCCAGTTCTGGACCAGACGTACGGTATTCCTGCTGCTCGGGCTGTGAGCACCACCGCCAGCCGGTCGGCATCAAGGCTCAGGAACACCACGCCTCGAGTGCCATCCGGTTCACGGGAGTAAAGACGGACATTGACCTCGTTGAAATCTCCGAAGAATGGTATAGCTGGGCCACGGCCGAGGCCGGCCTTACGCATCCGAAAACCTATTAGGCCCACCCAGGACGAACCGTCGTATACATCGGGCATCACTCCGGGCGGCATGAAGGCGGCTGCGGTTGCCTCGGGCACGCGCCAGTGCAGGAACAGGGCATCTGTCCAGCGCTGGTCCATGATGATGGGACCAGGCAGTTGCGGCGCTTCCGGCCACGGATCAGGGCTACTCAGCTGGGGATTCATCATCGCATCCATCTTTTCATCCTGCATCCCTGAACTACGGTCCGGTCTATGCTCGGGCATGTCAGGTCTATGCGCGGGCATGTCAGCCTAGCCGCAATTCACCAGCAGATTGTCACGTTTGTAGTAGCCCGGGTTGCCGCCGTCCCGGGAGTGGCTCGTCGGATTTATCGCCGTCGCTGTGAAGATCGCGGGACAGCACCATTTGTTGCGGCACCATTTGTTCGCCACGTGCCCTGTTCGTGGCTCTGTCCTGCCCCGTTTTTGTGAGTGCTTCCGGTAACCGTGGTGGTTCCCAGTCGGGTTGTTCGCTGGCGTAGTGTCTGCCGGTGGGTGAGATCCAGCCCGGTGGTTCGGTCTTGGTGGCGGGTCCGGGTGTCCAGCCTGTGGTGTGCCTGAGCTTGTGATGCTTCGGGCAGGGCTGGGCGAGGTTACTGATCCCGGTGGCCCCGCCGTGCGCCCACGCGAGGAGATGGTCCGCTTCATTATCCAGCGAGGCGCTGCTGCAACCCGGGAACGGGCACTTCCCATCCCGCATCCGCAGCCATTGGCGTTGGGCCTTGGTGACCCGGTAACTGGTCCGCCCGATCTCCAACGGCGCACCATCCCTCGTGTCGATCAGAACCCGGTGGAACGAAGAAGCACCGTCCGCGATGAGCCTGCGTGCCATGGTCACCGGGATCGGACCGTACCCGTCCAGCATCGCCGGTTCATCCGTGGCACC
>NZ_QAIQ01000685.1:14274-14675 GCF_003061105.1 Arthrobacter sp. HMWF013 | reverse complement strand
CCGCTAGGCCAGCCAGGGCAGCTCCGGCATGAGTTCACAGTCGGGGAAGGATTGGCCAAGGCCACGCTGTTTGCCACCGCCCACGGCGTATACCAGGCGGAAATCAACGGCAGCGAGGTGGATGACCAGATCCTGAAGCCGGGCTGGACCGCCTACGCCGACCGGCTGAACCACGAGACCACGGACGTCACGGCGCTGCTGGCACCCGGCGCCAACGCCATCGGGATCTGGCTGGCCGGCGGCTGGTTCACCGAGAAGTACGGCTTCCACGGCTTCGCCACACCGTTTTACGGGGAACAGCCTGCGGTCAAGGTTGAACTGCGGCTCGAATACGCGGACGGCACACAGGAAATCGTCGCCAGCGGCCCATCCTGGCGGGCTTTCACGGGCGGGCCCCTGGT
>NZ_QAIQ01000685.1:0-14264 GCF_003061105.1 Arthrobacter sp. HMWF013 | reverse complement strand
CCCGGCTTCGACGACGCCCACTGGCTGCCCGCCGCCGCCGATGTTAAGGGCGCCTGGGCGGAGGCAACCCCGGCCATCGCCCCGCCCGTCCGCCGTATCGAGGAACTACCCGTCAAGGACGTCCTGATCACCCCCTCCGGAGCCACCGTGCTGGACTTCGGCCAGAACCTCGTGGGCAGGCTGCGGATCCGCGTTTCCGGCGATGCCGGCCACACCATCATTCTCCGTCACGCCGAAGTCCTGGAGGACGGCGAATTGTCCCTCCGCCCGTTGCGTGAGGCTGCGGCTACGGACACATACACCCTCGCCGGCAACGGCGAGGAGGAGTGGGAGCCGCGCTTCACCTTCCACGGTTTCCGCTACGCCCAGGTGGACAACTGGCCCGGTGAGCTGGACCCGGCGGCGATCACCGCCGTCGTCATCCACAACGACATGCGCCGCACCGGCTGGTTCGAATGCTCCGACCCCTTGCTGAACCGCCTGCACGAGAACGCCCTGTGGGGGATGCGCGGCAACTTCCTGGCACTGCCCACCGACTGCCCGCAACGTGATGAGCGGCTGGGCTGGACCGGCGACATCCAGGTGTTCAGCCCCACTGCCAGCTATCTGTACGACTCGCTGGGATTCCTCGGTTCCTGGCTGCAGGACCTCGCTGTGGAACAGGGCCACCGCGACGGCGTGGTCCCCATCATCGTGCCGTCCGTCCTGGGCATGATGGACGCCCCGGTGGCCGCGTGGGGCGATGCCGCCACGGTTGTCCCGTGGGTCCTGTTCGAGCGTTTCGGGGACACCGGCCTGCTCCGCCGCCAGTTCGGCAGCATGCGCGACTGGGCCGATGCGCTCCTGAAGGTCAGGGACGGCGCCGGGCTGTGGCAGGGCCAGATGCAGCTGGGCGACTGGCTTGACCCGGCCGCACCGCCGGACAAGCCGGGCGCCGCGCGCACCCACGGTGACATCGTGGCCAGCGCTTACCTGTTCAAGTCCTTGGACCTGGTGGCGCAGGCGGCCGAAGTGCTCGGACATGGCTCCGACCAGGCAAAATACTCGGCGCTGGCTGAGGAGACCCGGCTCGCTTTCCTGGCCGAGTACGTCACCCCCGCCGGCCGGATGGTCTCCGACGCCCAGACCGCCTATTCGCTTGCACTGATGTTTGGCATCAGCACGGATCCGGCTCAGCGCCAGGCCCTGGGTGACCGGCTCGCCGATCTTGCCCGCCTGGGCGGCTACCGGATCGCCACCGGCTTTGTGGGAACACCGCTTATTGCCGACGCCCTCACTGTTACCGGCCACCTGGCGGCTGCCGAGCGGCTGCTCACCCAGACCGAATGCCCGTCCTGGCTGTATCCGGTGACGCAGGGAGCCACCACCATCTGGGAACGCTGGGACTCCATCCTGGAGGACGGCAGCGTCAACCCCGGCGAAATGACCTCGTTCAACCACTACGCCCTCGGCGCCATTGCTGACTGGATGCACCGCACGGTGGCAGGCCTCGCGCCCGCGGCGCCCGGGTACCGGAAAATCAGCATCGCACCCCGTCCGCTGGACAGCCTGGAGCATGCATCGACCTCGCACGAGACGCCGTACGGCCTGGCCCGGGTTGCGTGGAAGCGTGTGGGGGACCGGATCCTGCTCGAAGCCACGGTGCCACCCGGCACAGCAGCCGCGGTTTCGCTCCCGGACGGCTCAGCTGCATTCGAGGTGGGATCCGGTGAACACGCGTGGGACGTAGCCGCCGCGGGGCCCGACGCCGGCCCCGGCACCCCGTCCCTGCAGACCCCACTCGCTGACATCATGGATGATCCGGACGCCTATGCCGCCGCTTGGCAGGCCATCGATGTCCACGATCCCGCCGCCGCGGCAGCCTTCCGCAAGGACACCGTCTGGTACCGGCAGACCACCCTGGACCAGAGCCTGCTCTTCACGCCGCCCGCGGTCAAGGCGGACATCGCCGCTGCCCTGGCTGTCCTCGGTGACCGCCGGGCCGGTCAAGCTGCCGAAATTTCCTGAACTCCGCACTCCGAAACCAAGAAGGCACCGATGACCACTTTCACTGCCGAGAGCCCGCTCTACTTCGTGATGGGGCACGCCGAAGGCCACCGCATCCTCAGCGAGCGCGTCCCCACGCTCACCAACAACCCGCTGCTGCACACCCTGTACTTCCATGAGGTGGGCATGATCCTTGGCACCGAGGATGCCTTGAAGGACAGGCCGGGCGAAGTTTCGGAAATCCTCCGCCTTATCGGTGAGCTGGAACCGGAGGACCTGGTGGCTCAGCGGGCAGCTGCGGCTGCCGCCGACGTCCCCGCCCCGTCTGCCAGCTACGAACCGGACACGGTGCAGTGCGGCAGCGCCGCTGCGTCGTTTCCGCATGCGGCGGCAGCGCAGGAACGTTTTGAGGCCACCTTCGCCGGGCCCTCGCACGGCAACCCGTTCACCGACGTCCACCTCCGCGCGGTGTTCACGGCGCCGTCCGGGGCGACGCTCAGCGTCCCCGGCTTCTACGACGGCGACGGCTCCTACCGGGTCAGGCTGCTGGTCCCGGAGGCCGGCGTCTGGAGGTTTACCACCGCCAGCAACGCCCGCTCACTGGACGGGATCACCGGCACGTTTACGGCAAGCGATGGAGCCTCACCCGCCAAGGGCCTGGTGCGGGTGGCCAACACGTTCCACTTCGCGTACGACGACGGCACCCCCTACCTGCCGATCGGCACCACGGCCTACGCCTGGACCCACCAGGGCGACGCCCTGGAAAAGCAGACCCTGGACACACTGGCAGCCGGACCCTTCAACAAGATGCGGATGTGTGTCTTCCCCAAGTCGTACCTGTTCAACGAAAACGAACCGGACCTGTACCCGTTCGAAGGATCGCTGGCCGGCGGCTTCGATTACGACCGGCCCAACCCGGCTTTCTACCGGCACCTCGAACTGCGCATCAGCCAGCTGGAGGAACTCGGCATTGAAGCGGACCTGATCCTGTTCCACGCCTACGACCGCTGGGGCTTCTCCACCATGAGCCCGGGCCAGGACTGCCGCTACCTGAAATACGTGCTGGCGCGGCTGGCATCCCACCGTAACGTGTGGTGGTCACTGGCCAACGAGTACGACCTGCTGTTCCGCAAGACCACGGAGGACTGGGAACGCTTCGCCGCCATTGTCCAGGCCGACGATCCCAGCGGGCACCTGCTGTCCATCCACAACTGCCACGCGTTCTACGACTACAGCCGCCCGTGGATCACCCACAGCAGCATCCAGCGCCAGGACGTGCACAAAACTGCCGAGTTCACGGGGGAGTGGCGGGACCGCTGGCATAAGCCGGTGGTCATCGATGAGTGCGCCTACGAGGGCAACATCGACCAGGGCTGGGGCAACATCACCGGCGAGGAAATGACCCGGCGGTTCTGGGAAGGCGCCGTCCGCGGCGGCTACGTGGGCCACGGCGAAACCTACATGGATGCCGGGGACATCCTCTGGTGGTCCAAAGGCGGGGAGTTCCACGGCAGCAGCCCGGAGCGCATCGCCTTCCTGCGCCGCATCCAGGAAGAGACTCCCGGCGGGTTCCTGGAGCCGCTGCCCAGTTCCTGGGACGTTCCCACCGCCGGCATCCGCTACGAGTACGAACTGAACTACTTCGGCTTCAACCAGCCCACGTACCGGAACTTCGTGATGCCCGGCGGCCGCATCTACGAGGTGGACATCATCGACACCTGGAACATGACAGTGGACACCTTGCCCGGCACCGTGGAGGGCAGGTTCCGCGTCGAACTTCCGGGCCGCCAGTATATTGCCGTCAGGATCCGCGCCGTCTCCTGATCCGCCGCCTCCTGACGGCTGTCAGCGCAGCGCCGCCCCTCAGCCCTGCGCGGGAACGGCTACGCGTTCGCCGTTGAAATATTCGAGTTCCCAGCCGTCCTCGGCGTGGTGGTGGGCCAGGTTGAGGACGGCGTTGTCGATGCTTTTCAGGGTCTGGCCGATGGCACGGCTGAGGCTCACGCGCAGGAGCGTGCCGTGGGCGACCACCAGGACCCGTCCGCCGCGGAACTCGTCGGCGAGGTTTTCCAGGGCGGCCAGGCCCCGGCTGGCGGCCTCGTCCTCGCTCTCGGCATCACGGAAGCCGCCGGGAACACGCAACGCCTCCAGCTCGGGGCCGGCCTGCATGCCCTCCGCAGGGCCGAAACTGCGCTCGGTCAGCTCCGGGACGTGGCGGGCCACGCTCAGGCCGAGCCCCGCGGCGATGAGGTGGGCGGTTTCCGCGGCGCGGCTCAGCGGAGAGGACACTATGGCGTCCCACTCGTAAGCGGACAAGGTGGCGACGGCGTCGCGCGCCTGCCCGCGGCCGACGTCGTTCAGCGGAACGTCGGTGGACCCCTGCAGGCGGCGCTCCGCATTCCAGTCGGTCTGGCCGTGGCGGACGAGGGCAAACGTCGTAAGGGTCATGCCTCCATTGTGCCCTGATACGTGCGGGTCCCTGAATCCAGGTACCGGGCCGAAAGGCTCTGCCCGTCATGGCGGGCAGCTCCTAATCTGGGCAAGGGGGTCATCCACCGTCCGGTGAAAAGAGACTGAGATGCCCTGTACCAGACGTCAGCTGTTCCAGGCCGGAGCTGTAGCCGGTGCGGGCATGCTGCTGTACCAGCCCTCAGCCGGGGCCGCAGCGACATTCCCGGCGAAGGTTGGTCCGCTGACCAGGTTCTCCGAGCAGCTGCCAACGTTGTCAGAGCTCGGAGTCCTGGACATGCGGGCGGGAGGTGCTGCTGCCCTGTGGATGCGCAACGCCCGCCACCGCTTCCATTCGGAGATGGGGCTGACGGACACCCTCACCTACCAGGACGCCAGTGCATCCCAGACCTATCTTGGGCCGGTCATCCTCGCCCAACGGGGCACGCCGCTAACCCTCACCGTGCATAACGAACTCGGAACCGTGCACAACGAACCAGGCCGGCACCCGCATCCGCTGGCTTTCGCCATCGATCCCGAGCTGGTCCCGCCCGGCGCCGACGATGCCAACCGCCCCCGGTCATCCACCCACCTGCACGGCGGCAATACCAGCCCGGGCTCCGATGGCCACCCGGAACATGTCTTCTATCCAGGGGGGTCCTACACCTACAGCTATGACAACAACCAGGAAGCGGCCGGGCTCTGGTACCACGATCACGCCCTCGGCATCACCCGCCTGAACGTTTACGCCGGACTTGCCGGCGGCTACGTCCTGCGGGACGGCCCGGACACAGGAATCGATACCGGGGACGGCACACATCTCCCGCCGCCGCCCTACGAGGTGCCGCTGATCATCCAGGACCGGATGTTCACTCCGGACGGTACCTTTGCCTATCCGCCGAATGCGGAACTGACCCTTGGCGACGGCACTCCCCGCCCCTGGGCGCCGGAATTCTTTGGGGATGTGGCCACGGTCAACGGTAAATGCTGGCCGAACCTGGACGTGGCCCGGGGGAAGTACCGCTTCCGCGTCTACAACGGCTCCAACGCCAGGTTCTACAATTTCAAGTTCGTCGCCGCCGGAAATGCCGTGGAATTCGCGCAGATAGGGACCGACGGCGGGCTGCTCAACGCCCCCGCGCGGCTCAACAAGCTGGTCCTCGGGCCGGGCGAGCGGGCGGACATCGTGGTGGACTTCGCAGCGCTCCCTGCCGGTTCCCGCGTGGTCCTGACCAACAACGCGCGCACGCCTTTCCCGGACGGTCCTGTCTCCGTACAGCAAGGCGGCATGCCCCTGCCCGAGATCATGCAGTTCACCGTGCAAAGCCAGGCGGGCTACACCGCACCGTTGCCGGACCGGCTCCGGGCGCAGCCGGTGACGGGCCTTGCCGGGCTGCCCACCGCGGCCACCCGGACCATGACCATGGTGGAAGTCCTGAACCTGGCCGGGGTCCCGGTCATGGCACTCCTGAACAACCGCAAGTACCACAGCCCGGACATCACGGCAGTGCAGGGGGACACCCTTGAACAGTGGGAGCTGATCAACACCACAGTGGACGCGCACCCCATCCACCTGCATTTCACCCAGTTCCAGGTCCTCAGCCGCCAGCCTTTCCGGGTGGAGGACTATCTGGAGGCCACCGGGTACGTCGATCCCGGCACCGGGCTGGTGACTCCAGGCCGGGGGACTGCCGTGCCGGTGGGACCGTTCCTGATCGGACGCCCCACCCCGCCGCCGGCCAATGAGCGGGGCTGGAAGGACACCGTGGTTGCCATGCCCGGTGAGGTGACAAGGATCCGCGTCCCCTTCGGGGCGGGCGCCGCCGTCCCCTTCGGGGCGGGCGCCGCCGGAGGTGCACCCTTGGCCATCGGATCTTCGTTTAAGGGCGAATACGTGTGGCACTGCCATATCCTCGAGCACGAGGACAACGACATGATGCAGCGCTACGTCATCCGGTGACTATCCGCCGCTCACTGCACCACCGCTACCGGTAACAGCACGAAACGGAAGGGTACGACGGCGGGCCCTCCCGCCGTCGTACCCTGCTGTTTGGTGCCAATGCTGCCCGGTCGCAACCTTTGGGTCCGTAGCATCGCACCAGGACGACGACGTCTTCAGAACCAGCAAAGGGGCTTTACATGACGAGAATGCTGATTATTGGCCCACCCGGTTCGGGCAAGGGAACCCAGGCGGAGCGGATTTCCGAACGCCTCGGAGTGGTGGCCATTTCGACAGGCGACATCTTCCGCGCCAACGTCAAGGGCGGCACGCCACTTGGACTTGAGGCCCGGAAGTATATGGACAACGGCGACTTCGTGCCGGACAGCGTCACGAACGAAATGGTGCGGAACCGCCTCAGCCAGGACGACGCCAAAAGCGGCTTCCTGCTCGACGGCTACCCGCGCACCATCGCACAGGTGGATTACCTCGACGGTATCCTCAGCGCCGCCGACCAGGAGCTCGGCGTGGTCCTCCAACTGACAGCCGACGACGAGGAGCTCGTATCCCGCCTGCTGGGCAGGGCAAAGGAAACCGGACGGAGCGACGACAACGAAAGTGTCATCCGCCACCGGCTCGAGCTGTACCACCAGCAAACGGAGGCCGTGGTGGCCAGGTACGCCAGGCGGGGGATCCTCACGCAGGTTGACGGCATCGGCGGAATCGACGAAGTCACGGACAGGGTTCTGGGCAGCATCAGTGCACAGGCCGGGGTGGCCGGCGACGGAGAGTAGCAGCCGGACCTCGCCGGAGCAGGACAGGGCTCACAGGGCAAAAATGCGCCAGGATGCCTCGTGTGTAGCCCCGGCTTCGAGCCTGGCGAGGTCCTGACCGCTGTTGAAGGCATTGGGCGGGCAGGTCATCGGTTCCACGGCAAGTCCGAGCCTCGTGTTTTCCGGTGTGGGCTTGTCTGCAGTGTGGATCTGCAGCCAGGGACATGCCCGGTCCCATTCCATGCCCACGCCTGTACCGCCGGGATCCCGGACATGGAGTTGGGCGCGTCCCGCAGCGTCGAAGCCGATGCCGGTAAACGCGTGGTCAATCTCCGTGGCACCGATGGTGCTGGGCTCACGGAAGTCGAACACGTGGTTGTCCACTGTGCGCAACCCCACGGGCAACAGCCTGTCCGGGGTGACATCCAGGTAGTGGCTGGCCGGGAAATCGAGGGTCCACTCGTCCAGCGGGGCCGGTCCTGCGAGCAGGTAGGGGTGGGGGCAGACACCGTACGGCGCAGCCCCCGTCCCCGTGTTGGCCGCCAAGACGCTGGTATGCAGGCCGTCATCGTCGAGGTGGTACCAGGCGGTGAGCCTCAGTGTGAAGGGATACCCGGGTACCGGCCCCAGGGAGCAGGCCAGGACCAAGGACGACCGGTCCTGCTCTTCCACTGTCCAGTTACGCCCATAGACCAGGCCGTGGAGGGCGCAGGAGCGCTCAGGTTCGTTGACGGCGAGTTGGTGCTCCACGCCGTCGAGGGAGTACTTGCCGTCCTCTATGCGGTTGGGCCAGGGAGCTGCGAGGATGCCGCGATAGTCGGGTATGGGGCCGCCCGCGGGGAACGGGACGATCAGGTCCCGCTCCCCGTGGCGGAGCTGCCGGAGGGCAGCTCCGCGTTCAGTCACAACAGCTGAATACGGGCCTCCCCGGAGTTCGTACCCTTTCACAGTCCGCCGGCGAGTTTGTAGTAGGCGGCGTTCCAGTTCAGGTCCTTCTTGAACTGGCGGATGGTGGTGTCCCCGTCGATGGTGAGGAGCTCGGTCTTGGCGATCTCGGCGAAGTCCTCAAACACATCCATGCCGACGGCGGTGCTCAGCACAGTGTGGTGGGCGGCGCCGGCGGTGAGCCACGCTGCAGCCGAGGTCGCGAAGTCCGGCTTCGGCTGCCACAGGGCGCGGGCGACGGGGAGGTTGGGCAGCGGCTGGTCCAGCGGCACCACTTCGACGGCGTTGGCAACGAGCCGGAAGCGGTCCCGCATGTCCGAGAGTGCCACCACCACGCCCGGGGAGGCGTCGGCGTCGAACACTAGGCGGACGGGATCCTCGCGGCCGCCGATGCCCAGCGGATGGATTTCCAGGCTCGGTTTTCCGGCCGTCAGGGACGGACAAACCTCCAGCATGTGCGCGCCCAGGATCTTCTCGGCGCCGGGCGCCAGGTGGTACGTGTAGTCCTCCATCAGGGAGGCGCCGCCGGGCAGGCCCGCGCCCATTACCTTGGCCGCGCGGACCAGGATGGCGGTCTTCCAGTCGCCCTCGGCGCCGAAGCCGTACCCGTCGGCCATCAGCCGCTGGACCGCGAGTCCGGGGAGCTGGCGGAGCGCGCCCAGATCTTCGAAGGAGGTGGTGAAAGCGGCGGAACCGTTCGCTTCCAGGAAGCTGCGCAGCCCCAGTTCGATGCGGGCGCCGTAGCGGAGGGAGTCGTGGCGTGAGGCGCCCGCGCGGAGCTCCGGAACCACATCGTAAAGCTCCTCGTACTCGGCCACCAGCGTGTCGACGTCGGCCTCTGCGGCACCGTGCACGGCGTCGGCGAGCTCATTCACTGACCAGGTGTTGACCGAGACACCGAAGCGCAGCTCGGCCTCGGTCTTGTCGCCTTCGGTGACGGCGACGTTGCGCATGTTGTCGCCGAAGCGGGTCAGCTTGAGGGTCCGGACGGCGGCCCAGCCGGCGGCGGCGCGCTGCCAGACGCCCACCTGGCGGGCCACCTCCGGGTTGGAGACGTGCCCTACGACGGTCTTGCGGGCAATGCCCAGGCGGGACTGGATGTAGCCGAATTCGCGGTCGCCGTGCGCGGCCTGGTTGAGGTTCATGAAGTCGAAGTCGATGTCAGCCCAGGGGAGTTCCACGTTGGCCTGGGTATGCAGGTGCAACAGCGGCTTGCGCAGCAGGTCCAGGCCCTGGATCCACATCTTGGCCGGGGAGAACGTGTGCATCCAGGCGGTGACGCCGATGACCGAATCGTCCGAGTTGGCTTCCAGCGCAGTGCGGCGGATGGCGTCCGAGTCGGTCAAAACGGGCTTCCAGACGATCCTGACCGGCACGGCCGAGGAGGCGTTGAGCTGGTTGGCGATCTCCTGGGACTGGGCGGCCACCTGCTTGAGGACGTCCTCGCCGTAGAGGTGCTGGCTGCCGGTGAGGAACCAGACCTCGTAGCCGTCAAGGGAAGTGTTTGCTGCGGTGCTCATGGGTACTCCTGCGAAAGTCAGTTCGGGTGGGTTGGCGGTGCGGTGGGCCGGCCGGATGGCCGGGCCGGTTGGCCGGGCCGGTTGGCCGGGCCGGTTGTTATTGGCCGTAGACGTTCTGGTAGCGGGCGTAGAGGGACTCGACGTGGCCCTGGTCGATGGCCACCGGCTCGCCCAGCTGGCGGGAAATGTGGACGGTCCGGGCCACTTCCTCGCACATCACGGCAGCCTTGACGGCAGACCGGGCGTCCTTGCCGATGGTGAACGGACCGTGGTTCTGCATCAGCACCGCGGGGGAGTTGGAGTTCTGCAGCGTCTCCACAATGCCCTGGCCGATCGAGTCGTCGCCGATCAGCGCGAAGGGTCCCACAGGGATGGACCCGCCGAATTCGTCGCCCATCATGGTCAGCACGCACGGGATGGACTCGCCCCGGGCAGCCCATGCGGTGGCGTAGGTGGAGTGGGTGTGCACCACGCCGCCGACGTCGGGCATGTTCCGGTAAACGTACGCGTGCGCGGCAGTGTCCGACGACGGCTGCAGCGGCGGGTTGCCCCACTCACCGTCCTCGTCGCCGTCCACGGGCACGCCGTAGAGGTCGGTGACCACCATCTGCTCCGGGGTCAGGTCGTCATAGGAGACACCGGAGGGCTTGATGACCATGAGTTCGCGGCCCGGGACGCGGGCGGAGACGTTGCCGGCAGTCCACACCACCAGTCCGTAGCGGGTGAGCTCGGCGTGCAGCGCGCAGACTTCCTGCCGGATCAGGGCGATGGTTTCCAAAGTAAGCGTTGCGGCGTTCATGCCGGGGCTCCAACGGTTGCAGGGATGGCGGGTTGTGCCGTGGCGCCGGCGGGGGAGGCTGCCGCAGTCCTTCGCTGGATGGCCTTGAGCCGGTGCATGACATCGTTGGCGCCGCGGCCGAAGTAGTCGTGCAGCGCGCGGTATTCCTGGAACAGTTCCTCGTACGCGGCGACGTTTTCCGGAATGG
This sequence comes from Arthrobacter sp. HMWF013, assembly GCF_003061105.1. GTDB lineage: Bacteria > Actinomycetota > Actinomycetes > Actinomycetales > Micrococcaceae > Arthrobacter. The sequence continues at coordinate 3,667 of NZ_QAIQ01000685.1, read as the reverse complement.
GCGTGTAGACGTCGCCGGGTTCGGAGCCCATGGCTGCCGCGGCCCCGCGGATGTCGGCGTACTTTCCCGCCGCCACGGCGGCGTGGATCGCCGAGCCCAGCGCCGGGCCCTGGCTGGAGCCGATGGTGGAGAGCTGCAGGCCGGTGATGTCCGCGTAGATCTGCATCAGGAGTTTGTTCTTCAGCAGCCCGCCGGCCACGATGAATTCCTTCACAGGCACACCGGAATCGCGGAAGGCGTCCACGATGGTGCGGGTGCCGAACGCGGTGGCCTCAAGCAGGGCGCGGTAGGTGTCCTCGGGCTTCGTGGCGAGGGTCTGGCCCACCACCACCCCGGAAAGTTCGTGGTCCACCAGCACCGAGCGGTTGCCCGAGTGCCAGTCAAGGGCAATCAGTCCGTGCCCGCCGATCGCCTGCCGGGAGGCGAGACCGGTGAGGTACTCGTGGATGCCCAGGCCCGTTTCGGCAGCAGCCTGATGGTATTCCGGGGGAACGCCGTTTTTGGTGAACCAGCCGAAGATATCGCCCACACCGGACTGGCCTGCCTCATAGCCCCAGAGGCCGTCGACGATTCCGCCGTCCACCACGCCGCACATCCCCGGGACTTCGCGGAGTTCGGTGCCGTTCATGACGTGACAGGTGGAGGTTCCCATGATGGCCACCAGCTGGCCGGGCTCCACGGCGCGGGCGGCCGGTGCAGTAACGTGCGCGTCCACGTTGCCCACAGCGACGGCGATGCCCTCGGGCAGGCCGGTCCATCCGGCGGCCTCGGCCGTGAGGTAGCCAGCGGCCTCGCCGAGGCGGCCGATGGTGTGCTCGACCTTGGTGCTGACAAAGTCCTTGAACTCCGGGTTCAGCGCGGCCAGGAAGTCCTCGGAGGGGTAGCTGCCGTCCTGGTAGATGCCCTTGTAGCCGGCGGTGCAGGCGTTGCGGACGTACTGCCCGCAGAGCTGCCAGACGATCCAGTCGGCTGCTTCGACCCAGTGGTCCATGGCGGCGTATGCCTCCGGGTCCTCCTCCAGCAGCTGCAGCCCTTTGGCGAATTCCCATTCCGAGGAGATGAGTCCGCCGTAGCGCGGCAGCCATGACTCGCCGCGCTCGGCTGCCAGTTCATTGATCCGGTCCGCCTGCGGCTGGGCGGCGTGGTGGCGCCACAGCTTCACATAGGCATGCGGACGGTTTGCGAACCCTGCCACCTCGTTCAGCGGCGTCCCGTCAGCTGTGGTGGGCACCATGGTGCAGGCGGTGAAGTCAGTGGCAATGCCGACGACGGCGGCCGGGTCGATGCCGGCAGCCGCTACGGCGGCGGGAACCGCATGGCGCAGGACGTCCCGGTAGTCGTTGGGGACCTGAAGGGCCCATTCCCCGGGAAGGGGGACGGCGCCGTCGGCCGTGACATTGGCCGGCAGCGCGCCGGTCACTACCGCATGGGGGTAGTCGAAGACCCCGCTCCCGAGTTCTTTGCCGTCCCGAACCCGCACCACAAGGGCGCGGCCGGAAAGGGTTCCGTAGTCCACCCCGATGACGTATTGCTCACTGCCGTCCACTGTGACGTCCATAAAAGCTTCCTCCAATTGGCTGCCGCAGCTTTGCGGCCTGTCGTTAATTGTGAGCGCTAACAATTTGATTGTCAATGACGGGGGAGCAGTGCGGGGTTCATGCTTCCCGCCGCCGGCAGGAGTGCGTTCCGACGCAGCGGGGGCGGTACTCAGGTGTTGAGCGTGCCCCTGACAATGCTGACGCTTGAGTGGGCAGGATTTCCATCAACCGGCTCGTCCGAGACATCCACGATGGGGAAATCAGCGAGCTCCAGGCCCGCAGGAACCTCAAAGGTTCCTGTGTCGGAGTTCATGACACCCAGGCTGACCAGCCGCGAGAGGTCCGGGGCGATCAGCCAGACCTCCTGGTATCCCTGGGCTTCGTCCTTGCTGAGCTTCACCTCCAGCCTCCGGGAGCCGTCGGCCGCGCTGAGAACCTTCGCAGAACCGGTGGCGGAAAACTGGGCCAGCGGGGTGAGCTCCGCCTGGGCGACGGGGTCAGGGGCACGGTTGAGCGACCAGACCGTGCCGCCCGCAACCAGCAGCACTGCCGCCGCCGCGGCCAGCCAGGCGCCGGGCCCCTGCCACCATGCTGCCTTCCTGCGGCGGGATACCCGCGCCTCGTCAAGCGACTGCGGCCTTGCCGGCGGCAAAGCCTCTTCAGCCGAGGGGGCCTCGCCCTGCGGGGCGGCCAGGGGATCTTCCTGCAAGGACGGCGAGAGGCCTAGTTCCCGGTGGATGCCGGCCCAGACGTGCGGGCCCGGCGCCTCCAGGCTGCTGGAGTCCGGCGTGGTCTTGACCGCGTCCACAGCACGGCGCAGCGCTGCGTAGTCCGCCGCGCATTCACCGCAGCTGCCCAGGTGTTCCCTGCTGTATTCGTCCTGCCAGTCGTCATAGAGTGCGAGGAGGCTCAACTGTTCCGGATCAAGATGCGGCATGGTCTACCTCCAATCTGTTTCGTAAGTGGGACAAGCTGCGGCGGATGTGGCTCTTGACCGTACCAAGCGGAAGGTCAAGTTTCCGTGAGATCTGCTCATGGGTCAGGTCGTCGTAGAACGCGAGCTTCATAATGGAGCCCTGGGGTTCACCGAGCCGGTCCAGCTCACCGTCCAGCAGCAGCCTGTCCGCCAGGACCTCGGCCGCTTCAGGTTCAGGCGCCGCCTCGCCGGGCCCGCGGACCCCGGCTGCGGCGATGACTTTCTTGGTTTCCCGGGAGAAGGCCGATTGGGTGTCACTGATGACGTTGCGGGTGATGCCCACGATCCAGGCCGGGAGCCGGGCTACCTGCGGGTTGAAGGCGTTCCGGGAGCGCCACACCCGGATGAAGACTTCCTGCGTGACGTCGTCGGCCGCCGAACGGTCCGGCAGTGAGCGCAATGCGAGCGTGTGCACCAGCGGCGCGAACTCCCGGTAGGCCGCAGCGAGGGCGCGTTCATCGCCGGCCACAAACGCGGCGGTTAATCCGTCATCCCATCCCGGAGCGGCCTGGTCAGGAGGTGCCAAACTGGGCTCCTTCCCGGCATCGGTGACGAGACTCACGGCTTGATCACCGCTCACTCAAGGACCGCGGTGACAATGACATTGTCGCTGTAGTCCTTGACTTCGTCCAGCCATCTGCCGCCGCAGGTGACCACCTTCAGTTCGTGCGGACCGGCCCGGCGGAACAAAGAGGCCCCATCGAAGCTGTCCTTGGCCATCAGTTCCACCGTAACCACCCGGTAAACCAAGGGAGGCGCGTCCTGCCGTCCCACCTGGATGGCGGTTCCGGCCGCCAGAGTCTTCAGCTGCGAGAAGGGCGCCTGCTCGGAGGTGGTGTCGATGTGCCCGGCGATCACCGCGGTGCCGGCGCCCGCCCCGGGTGCGGGACCGAACCGGTACCACCCTGCCTGGTCGAAGGCCTCCGGGATCTCCATGGCTCCGCCCGGTGCAACTCCCACGGGGACCACGGTCATGTTGATCGACGTTCCGGCCACGGTCAGGGTAGTCGGCGCGGGGACGGGGGCGGTCGTTGCCGGCAGCGTGGCGGGCGCTGCCGGCACAGCGGCCGGGATGGCGGCCGGGCTCGGGGCAGGGGTTGCGGCCGGCGGCGCAGCAGAGGCGGTGGGATCGCCGGCCTGAGCCGTGCTGGGG
>NZ_QAIQ01000684.1 GCF_003061105.1 Arthrobacter sp. HMWF013 | reverse complement strand
AATGAGGCAACGAATCAGTCTTCCCGGAGGTATTGCAATGAGGCAACAGGTCCACCCCCACACCACGCCATGCACTCGGCAAATCCCCGGAAACACACGGAATCCGGGGCCCTACGGCCGCCTCAGAGGCAGCCGCACCCTGGATACTCGTTGTGTTCACTGGGTCACATCTATCCGCGCCCGCATGCCCCGCGTGCCCATCGCTGGAATGATCCGTATTGGGCATGGTTGTCGGTGGTGATGAACATGCACTACTCCACGTCCTTGCCGGGCTGGAGAAGGACTTCGAGGACGCCTTCGGTGCGGCTAGGCCGATCATTACTCCCATGCCGGGATTCCAGGACTCCATCCTGACATGCGCGCCGGACCTGGGTCCGGCGCAGGTTGTTCGCGAGTCCCACGCCGCCGGACGGCCACACATGGCTCCGGCCACGAGGCGAGCCTGCAGTTCGCTGCCGTCAGTGCGGTGAGGACGGGCCCACCGGCACCAGTGTCTTCCCAGAAGTACACGTCGGGGGATGTTCAATAAACAGCCGCAGGTCTAGTCTTCATCCCATGAACGAACACACGGTTCCCCACGAAGCGGGCGGGTATTTGTTCGAGTTTGAAAGGAGGCCTCCCCTCCGTGAGACGGCACGTTGGATGACTGGACTCGGCCTCGTCATCGGCGGCGTGGCCATCATGGTCATAGGAAATGCTTCGTCCTCCTATTTGTCCCTCCCCCTGGGAATTGCAATAGCAGTTCTCGGCGTCATTCTCCTCATAACGTATGCCTTCGACAAGAACAGGAAGAACCGAGCGTTCCCCGTTCAGGCAAACAGGCATCGGATCAGGTCCATCCGTGGGGTGAGGGGCAAAGATTCCTTAGCATCGGATCTTGCTACCCTCGCAGACCTCTATTCGCAAGGTGCCCTCTCCCGAGGGGAATTTGAGGCCGCTAAACGCCGCATACTCGATATCTGATGCTTGGCCTCCTGTGGCAACCCGGCGCTGACGTCGCTGACCGGTATATCCCCAGGCGAACCCGCCAGGTGGAGCCGGGAAGGCATTTTGACTCATCCGTTGATGGCGTCGGTTGGGCCGTTGGACGAGACGGCACATCGAAGGATGCCGGCACCCGGGCGGCTCGCTTCTCTAGGGCCAGAACAGGCGCGGTGACCTTTCGGCCGGCCACCAGGGCGCCGACGTCGAGTAGGTTCTTCGCGCCGATCGAGGCGCCCCAGCCTTGACCACATAACGTGCGCCGGAGCCATAATCGAGCTGGGCGCCAGCGCTGTGCCGATGACAGTAGCGAATGGACGGCGCCGGAGCAGAGGAGTTCTCGAATGACAAAATATCTGATTTCGTTCCCGGGAGAGGCCATGGTGGTCCCCGCGGAGGAATTCGAGTCCGTGGTTGAAGCATCGCATGCCGTCATAGAGGAGGCCAAAGCGGCGGGTGTGTACGTCTTCGGCGGCGGGATCGATGAGGACGTGGACCCGGTGCGCGTGGCCGGCGACGGCACGGTCACGGAAGGCACGTACCCGGGCCACAAGGTGCCCAACGGCGGCTACACCGTCCTCGAGCTGCCCTCGCGGGAGGCGGCACTTGAGTGGGCCGCGAAAATCGCCGTCGCCTGCCGCTGCCCGCAAGAACTCCGGCAGTTCCACTACGACCCCGCCAGCTGACCTGCGCAACGTTCGCCACAGTCGGTCGTGCGCGTTAGAGCCGACCGACGCTACTTTGCTGCCGGCAGCCGGTGCTGCGTGCCTGTGCGTGATCACCCTTCATGGCTACTGCGAGAGCGTTCGCGGATATAGTGCGGCTACTGCGAGAGCGTTCGTGGATTTTTTGCGGGTGCTGCCGGAGCGTTCTGATGATCGCTGCAGGGACTGGGGGCGGGTTGGTAAGGTCCGACGGCGGTTCGTGGCCTGGGTGCGTGGGCCGTGGTGTGGTGTGTTGCCTGGGCTAGGGCGCCCGTGTTGTCTGGTGGCGTGGGTGTGGTGGGTGGTGGGGTTTTAAATGGGTCAGGCCCCGACACGTGTGTGTCGGGGCCTGGCCTGAAT
>NZ_QAIQ01000006.1 GCF_003061105.1 Arthrobacter sp. HMWF013 | reverse complement strand
GCCGGCCTTCTCGGCCGCAGCCTTGGCGGCATCCAGGCTGGAGGCACGGGTGCCGTAGGTCAGCGTGAACGTTGTCATCAGGTAGAAGAGCACGTACGTGGCAAGCATGATGAAGGTACCCAGGATCAACGGGCGCCAGCTGGTCTTGAAGACCCGGGCCAGCGGGAGCTTGGCCACCTCGTTGGATTCGAGCACCTTGGTGAAGGCAGGCGTTTCGATCAGCTTCAGGCGGACATAGAGGCCGATGATCACCATGACTGCGCTGAGCAGGAACGGAACGCGCCAGCCCCAGGCCAGGAAGTCGGCGGGCGAGAGAGCGTAGCTGGCCACCAGGAAGATCACGTTGGCGATGATGAAACCGATGGGGGCGCCAAGCTGCGGGAACGTGCCGTAGATGGCGCGCTTGTTGGCGGGAGCGTTCTCGGTGGCCAGCAGGGCTGCGCCGCTCCATTCGCCGCCGAGGGCGAGGCCCTGGGCGAAGCGCATGACCACCAGGAGTGCCGGGGCCCAGAACTGCCAGCCCGGAACCAGCGCGGTGGGCAGGCAGCCAATGAGGAACGTGGCGATACCCATGGTCAGCAGCGATGCCACCAGGGTGCCCTTACGGCCGAACTTGTCACCGAAGTGGCCGAAAACGATCGAACCGAGCGGGCGGGCAACGAATGCCACACCGAACACGGCGAACGAGCTGAGCAGCTGCGTGGTCTCGTTCTGGTTGGGGAAGAACAGCGAAGGGAAGACCAGCACAGCAGCTGTGGCGTAGACGTAGAAGTCGTAGAACTCAACAGTGGTGCCGATCAGGCTGGCGACAATCACGCGGCCGCGCGAGTTCACCGCCTTGGGGGATCCTGGCTCCGCGGTGGTTTGGGTGGATGACATAGAAACACTTTCCTGAGGACCGGCCGGGCAAAGTGAGACCCGGCATGCAGTAGTTAGAGTTCAATATTAGTTCCCGGCGTCCAGTCAATGGACAAATAGTCCACTATCTGGACTTCCGTGTTGTGTCTCACTTGATGGTCTCACATCGCCTCACGCCGCTTTTTTGGCGCCGATAGGCAAATGTCACAGCGCGTTAACAAACCGCGACAGTCCGCGAAACGCACCGTCTCTACCGTGGAAGAACAACATCCCCCAAGAGGAGGTACACCGTGACTGTTGATCGCAGCGCAGATGCCGGCACCGGCAATTCCGTAGATATAGACACCGACCCGTTGCACGAAGGCGTGTCCCCATCCGCCAGCGCACAGCCCGGCTCCACCCGTACAACAGACGCCGCCGTCCTGGAATTCCGCCCGGGCCGCTGGATTGCAAACTGGAACGCCGAGAACAAAGAGCAGTGGGAATCCGTTGGCCGCACCATCGCCCGCCGCAACCTGAACTGGTCCATCTTCGCTGAATTCCTCGGCTTTGTGGTGTGGCAGCTCTGGTCCATCGTTGTGGTCCAGCTCCCCGCGGCCGGCTTCACCTTCACCACGTCGGAAATCTTCTGGCTGATCTCGATGCCCAGCCTGGTAGGCGCCACGCTCCGCATCCCCTACACCTTTATGGTTCCCCGCTTCGGCGGCCGGAACTGGACCATCGTATCCGCGCTGCTTCTCCTGATTCCCGCCATCGGCCTGGGGCTCTGCGTCTCCAACCCCGAAACCCCGTTCGGCGTGATGCTCCTGGTGGCAGCACTCGCAGGCTTCGGCGGCGGCAACTTCGCCAGCTCGATGGCCAACATCACCTTCTTCTACCCGGCCCGCGAAAAGGGCTGGGCCCTGGGCCTGAACGCCGCCGGCGGCAACATGGGTGCCGCCGTCGCACAGCTCGCCGTCCCGATTGCGATCACCCTGCTCGCCGTGGGCAGCGTCAACCTGCCGATGGCAGGCTGGATGTGGGTCCCGTTCATCCTGATCGCCGCGTTCGGCGCCTGGAAGTTCATGGACAACCTCACCAGCGCCAAGGGCGATGTGGCCGGCTCGGTGGCAGCGCTCAAGGAACCGCACCTGTGGATCATGGCACTGCTCTACATCGGCACCTTCGGCTCCTTCATCGGCTTCGCCGGTGTCTTCCCGAAGCTCATCAAGGACTACTTCCCGGAATTCTCCTCCATCGGAGTCGGCACCGTGGCCCTGTCACTCGCCTTCCTGGGCCCCCTGGTCGGTTCACTGGCCCGCCCCTACGGCGGACGGATGGCTGACCGCATGGGCGGCGCCCGCATGACCGTGGCCGCCTTTGCCTCCATGGCCATCATCACCCTGACCATGATCTGGACCCTGCCGCTGAAGAACTTCTGGCTGTTCCTGGTCCTCTTCCTGATGCTCTTCACCGCCAGCGGCTTCGGCAACGGCGCAACCTACCGGATGATCCCCATCATCTTCGCCACCTCCAGCCGGGCAGCCAAGTCCGGTGCCAGCACCGTGGCAACGCAGCGGCTCGCGTCTTCCGCCCTCGGCCTCATCTCGGCCATCGGCGCCTACGGCGGATTCGTTATCCCGCAGGTCCTCAACGCCTCCAACACCGCCAGCGGCTCCTACACACCGGCCTTCTACGGTTTCGTCGGCGCCTACGTCGTCATGCTGGTGGTCTGCTGGGCCTTCTACATCCGCAACGCCAACCGAAATGCGATGGGACACGTCTAACATGACCAAAAGCGCCGACACGCACTGCCCTTACTGCGCCCTGCAGTGCGCCATGACGCTCAAGTCTCCAACGGGACTGACCCCGGCTTCCGAGCCGGGGTCAGTCCCCGTGCCGGCCGAAACAGCCGAAACAGCTGCGCTCGCTGCAGTGACAGTCCCCCTCCTGGAGGTCAGCGGGCGGGACTTCCCCACCAACCGGGGCGGCCTGTGCCGGAAGGGCTGGACCTCAGCGACGCTCCTGAACCACCCCGGCCGCGTCACCGAACCGCTCCTGAAGGGTGCGGACGGCGTGCACCGTCCCATCGGCTGGGACCAGGCCCTTGCCCTGGTGGCCACGGCCGTCAAGGACACCCAGTCCCGCTACGGGAAGGACGCCGTCGGCGTTTTCGGTGGCGGCGGCCTTACCAACGAAAAGGCCTACATGCTGGGCAAGTTCGCCCGCCTGGCCCTGGGCACCTCCCGGATCGATTACAACGGCCGCTTCTGCATGTCCTCCGCAGCAGCGGCGGGCATGCGGGCCTTCGGCCTGGACCGCGGCCTCCCCTTCCCGCTCGCGGACCTGGACAACGCGGGCACCATCATGATGCTCGGCTCCAACGTCGCCGAAACCATGCCGCCGTTTGTCCAGCACCTTAAGGGCGCCCGCGACGCCGGCGGCCTGATCGTGGTTGATCCCCGCCGCTCCGCAACGGCTGCATTTACGGCCGACGGCGGCGGCATCCACCTCCAGCCCCTGCCGGGCACCGACCTCACCCTCCTCCTGGGCATCTCCCACGTAGTGGTCCACGAGGGCCTGGCCGATCAGGCCTACATCACAGACCGGACAGCCGGCTACGACGCCGTGGTCCGCAGCGTGAACTCCTTCTGGCCAGAACGCGTCCAGTCCTTGACCGGCGTCCCCGCCGAAATGATCCGGGAGACCGCCCGCCGGCTGGCCGACGGCGCACGCAAGGGCGGCAGCTATATCCTCACCGGCCGCGGCGTGGAGCAGCATGTGGACGGTACCGACACCGCCACCGCTGCCATCAACCTGAGCCTGCTGCTGGGCCTGCCCGGTTCACTTCGCAGCGGCTACGGCACCCTCACCGGCCAGGGC
>NZ_QAIQ01000087.1 GCF_003061105.1 Arthrobacter sp. HMWF013 | reverse complement strand
CCGGCCGGCCCGGCCGGGAAGAACTTCATGGCCGTCAGTCCCCGCTCCAGGACCTGCATGACTTCCCCCACCGTGGCAACGCCTGGGAGTACAGGCACGCCGACGGACAGCAGGTGGTCCAGCAGGGCCGGGGTGACCCCCGGGCTGACGATGAACTGCGCCCCGGCAGCCACGACGGCGTCGGCCTGGGCCGGCGTCAGCACGGTTCCGGCCCCGACCAGGATCTCGGGCACCTCGTCGGCAATAAGCTTCAGCGACGTCAGTGCGCTCCCGGTACGGAGCGTGAGCTCGATGATGCGGACGCCGCCGTCGGCCAATGCCTTGGCCACCGGAACAGCGTGCCGCGGGTCATCGATGGTCACCACCGGGATGACGGGCGAAACGTTCAGGACGCTGGTGGCGTCAGCCATGGTTGATCTCATTTCTCAGGCCGTCCAGGCCCTGCGTGTCGATGATGCGGTACCAGTGAAGGAGGAGGTCGGCGAAGCCCCGATGCGCGGCGAGCTCCGGATCGAAGATGCCGCCAAAGCCAAGCAGTGCAGGGACCACCGTGGCCGCGGTGCGCGTGTCCGGAAGTGCTGCGTGCAGTTCCGCTGCGAGCGGATCGTTCAGGTCCGCCGTCGGGGTGGAGGCCACATGGTGCATCCACGCGGCGACGGCGAGCGCGGCCCAGAGGGGTTCGCGGCCGGCGTCGAGGTTGGCGCGGATGGTGGTCAGGAGCCGCAGTCCGATCTTCTGTGACCCGTCGCTGCCCACCTTGGCCGTGGTGTGCCCCAAAGCCGGGTTCGCGAAGCGTTCAAGGACGTTGGCGCAGTAGGTTTCGCCGTCGAGGCCGTCCGGGAGTTCGATGACAGGCAGGGCGTCCCCGGCCATCATGCGGCTGCACGCGAGACGGAAGGCGTTTTCTCCGACGGCGTCGGCGATGGTGGTTTTGCCGGTGGCCAGACCCAGGTAGGCCAGCATGGAGTGGCTGGCGTTGAGCAGGCGCAGTTTGGCCGCTTCCCACGCCGCAACGTCGGTACTGAACAGCGCACCGGCTTCCTCCCAGGCGGGCCGGCCTGCGGCGAAGGTGTCTTCGATGACCCATTGCATAAAGGGCTCCGCCACCACGGCGGCCTCGTCCCGGAGGCCAAGTTCATGTTCGACGGCGTCGAGGTCGCCGTCGGTGGTGGCCGGCACCATCCGGTCAACCATGGTGGACGGGAACGTGACGTTCGCGTCCAACCAGGCCAGCAGCGGCCCCGACTCAGCAGCGGGCAGCGCGGCGGCAAAGGCGCGGACTAGGGTGCCGGTCAGTTTACCGTTGGCCGGGAGGTTATCGCAGGAGAGCACCGTGAGGGGACCCGCACCGGTACGGGAGCGCTGCTGGATGCCGCGCGCGATCTGTCCGATGGCCGTCTGCGGCGGGTTGCCGGCGAGGTCAGCCTGGACTTGTTCGTCGGCGGTGTTCAGCGACCCGGTCTGCGGATCGATCCGGTAGCCCTTCTCGGTGACGGTCAGCGTTACCACCCGGGTGGCGGCGGCGGCAATGCGGTCCACCACTGTGTCCGGGCGGTCCCTGCCGGAGATGGCCTCCACGATGCTGGACACCACCCGGAGGGGCGCGGCTCCGGCACCCCGCTCGGCCACCGTGAAGAGCCCGTCCTGCGGAGCCAGCTGGCGTGCGACGGTATCGGAGCGCTGGGTGACGCCAACGATCCCCCAGCTGAAGTCGCCGGAAGCGAGCATGGCGTTTTCGGTGAACACCGCGGTGTGGGCACGGGCAAAGGCTCCGAGGCCGAGGTGCACGATGCCGGGACGAACGTCCCCACGCGGCAGCAGGCTCTGGGGCGCGGCGGCGGTGCCGTGGTGGGCGTCTGCACCTGCACCTGTACCGGTGCCGAGCGCAGCGAGGGTGGCGTTGCTTAGGCGTGCGATGTCAGTTCTCCTTTGGCGGCCCCTGCAGCGTGCGCTCTGGTCTGTTCGAAGGTGGGAATGAAGCCGGTCCCGCCCTTGCCG
>NZ_QAIQ01000683.1 GCF_003061105.1 Arthrobacter sp. HMWF013 | reverse complement strand
AGTCCAACCTGTACAACACCTACGCGAATCCCGGGCTGCCCCCGGGCCCCATCGGTTCTCCGGGCAAGACGGCCATCGACGCTGCCGCCAGGCCCAAGACCAATGACTACCTTTACTGGGTGACCATTAACCTGGACACCAAGGAGACGAAGTTCTCCAGGACGCTGGCCGAGCACAATGTCTACGTGGAGCAGTACAACACGTGGTGCACGGCCAACGTGGGCCGGTGCGCATGATCCCTCGGGCTGCCGTTCTCGGCCATCCGATCAGCCATTCCAAATCACCGGCCCTTCATCTGGCGGCCTACGCCAAGCTGGGCGCCGACATCGGCTACACCGCCCTGGACGTCACCGAGCAGGAATTGCCTGCCCTCATGGCCCGCATCAGGGCAGAAGACGGCTGGCGTGGACTGTCAGTGACCATGCCGCTGAAAACCGGCATGGTGGCGGAAGTGGACGAAGTCCGTGGCGTCGCGCTGACCCTCGGCGTAGTGAACACGGTTGCCTTCGAGGAGCACCTTGGCGCGACACGGCGGATCGGCTACAACACTGACGTCGCCGGAATCGTCAACGCGGTCGTCAACGCCGGGGTTGCTGCAAGCCCTGACGCAGTCATCCTCGGAGGCGGCGGAACGGCTGCCTCCGCGGTCGCTGCGCTCAAGGATCTGGGCACCAGGCATGCGCAGGTGTTCGTCCGCGACACAGCCCGCGCCGGTGATGCCAGGGCCGCCGCGGCCGCCGTCGGCCTCTCCATCGACGTCAGGCCGCTCTCCGAAGCCGCCGCTCCCACCGCACACGCCGACGTCGTCATTTCCACCCTCCCGCCGCACGGGGCCGACCATCTTGCACAGCACATCGCCGCGCTGGGCACCAGGACGCCGGGCGTGCTGCTCGATGTTGCGTATGATCCCTGGCCCAGCCGCATCGCTGCCGTGTGGCAGGACGGTGGCGGTTCGGTGGTTCCCGGGCTGGAGATGCTGCTGTACCAGGCGGTGGAACAGGTGCGCCTGTTCACCGGCCGTGGTGAGGACGTTAATGCAGCTGTCATAGATGTGATGTGTGACGCAGTCGGCCTTCCCCGACGGGCGATCTGAGTGCCATACGTGGCAGGATGGAAATTATGTTGCGTTGGTTGACAGCCGGAGAATCCCATGGTCCGGCTCTGATGGGAATTATTGAAGGCGTACCTGCCGGTGTTGAAATCACCAGCGGGCAGATCGCCGATTCGCTGGCCCGCCGCCGCCTCGGCTACGGCCGGGGCGCACGCATGAAGTTTGAGCAGGACGTAGTGACCATCCTTGGCGGCGTCCGCCATGGCCTCACCCAGGGCGGTCCGGTGGCCATCCAGGTGGGCAACACTGAGTGGCCCAAATGGGAGCAGATCATGTCTGCTGACCCCGTTGACCCCGAAGTCCTCGCCGATCAGGCGCGCAATGCACCGCTCACCCGTCCCCGTCCCGGACATGCCGATTTCACCGGTATGCAGAAGTACGGCTTTAGCGAGGCCCGGCCTGTTCTCGAACGTGCCAGCGCCCGCGAGACAGCCACCCGCGTGGCGATGGGAACCGTGGCTGCCCAGTTCCTTAAGCACCTCGGCATTGAGCTCGTCAGCCACACCGTTTCCATCGCCAGCGTGACGGTGCCCGAAGGCCGCCCACTGCCGGTCCCGGCCAACGTCATCGCGCTCGACGCGGATCCGCTGCGTTGCTTCGACCGCGAGACATCCGACGCCATGGTGGCCGAAGTGGACGCAGCGCACAAGGAAGGCGAAACCCTCGGCGGCGTCGTTGAGGTCCTCGCCTACGGGTTGCCGCCCGGACTGGGCAGTTACGTCCACTGGGACCGACGCCTCGATTCACGCCTGGCCGCTGCCCTGATGGGCATCCAGGCCATCAAGGGCGTTGAAGTGGGCGACGGCTTCCTCACTGCTGCCCGCCGCGGTTCGGCCGCCCATGACGAAATCGTCAAGGACGCCGACGGGAAAATCATCCGCACCTCCAACCGGGCCGGCGGCATCGAAGGCGGCATGAGCATCGGAGACGTCCTGCGTGTCCGGGCCGCGATGAAGCCCATCGCCACCGTTCCCCGGGCCCTGCGCACCGTGGACGTCAGCACGGGGGAGGCGGCGAAAGCCCACCACCAGCGTTCGGACGTCTGTGCCGTGCCGGCGGCGGGCGTCGTCGCGGAAGCGATGGTGGCCCTGGTGCTGGCAGAAGCCGTCGCGGAAAAGTTTGGCGGCGACTCCGTAGCTGAGACCGCACGCAACATCAAGGGTTACCTGGACAACATTCCGGCATCCCTGGACTCGATCGGCCACTAGTGCCCCGGGGCAGCAAAGCCGGTGTGCCGGGTAACAGGCCCATCGCCCTGATT
>NZ_QAIQ01000682.1:16778-20335 GCF_003061105.1 Arthrobacter sp. HMWF013 | reverse complement strand
TCCCGGAGTTCCACGGCCGTCAGCGGCTTCGGAGCGGGCTGGTGGGCCTCCGCGTCGAAGAGCCGGCTCTCCGGCTGTGCCGCGGCCGGTTCGGGGACAGTGGCGCTGGGGCCGGCAGGAGCCTGACGGCGCTGAGGGGCGCTCATTGCTTCGCGAAACGCCGCATTCACCTTGGCTTTGCGGTCACGAACGGCCAGGAAGCGCAGCAGGACGAGGGCCGAAACTGTGATGCCCACGCAGGCGAGCGGCAGAATCGCCGTACCCACTCCGAAGATGAGGAAAATGCCTGAAATAAAGGCAGTGAGCAGTGCTGCGACGGCAACGAGCGCAATGCCTGTTCTGCCATACCGGATCCGGAACGCGCCCGGTTTGGCACTTCCGGCCGGTTCCAAAGCGGTTTCGGTGCTCTTCCTGATCTCCATGGCGTTCTCCTGCTGGGCGGCGACGTTGAGTACCATCCCGGCTCTCGGGTCCGATTCAAAAGCTGGCACTTCCGCCAGGTAGTCGGCAGCGGCCTGGACCGGGTGCCGGCGGTTGCGAAGAATGTACGGTGCGACCCACACAATCCACAGCACGACGGCAACCACAAGGATCACTGAGCTGCTAAGGGGAAAGTCCACACTCAAAACCGTATGAGCATTACCGCGGCGGCTCCCGCATTAGCCGCGGTGTGTCGTCCGCAACGTGGTAAATCATTGGATTTATGTCCCGGAAGCGCGTTCGGCCTCAGGTCCTGGAAGCAAGCCAGCGGGTCAGCAGCCCCTCCGGGATTTCGTCGGCCGTCAGTGCGAACGTCCGGTGGTCTGCCCACTCGCCGTTGATATGAAGAAAGCGGGGCCGGTAGCCCTCGTCACGGAACCCGAGCTTCTCGACAACACGCAGGCTGGGGCCGTTCTCGGGACGGATGTTGATCTCCATCCGATGCAGACCCAACGCCTTGAAGCAATGGTCTGTGGCCATCGCAACCGCTGTTGGGGCGATGCCATGGCCGGCACGGGCCTGGTCAACCCAGTAACCCAGCGTGGCCATCATGGCCGAGCCCCAGACAATCGAGGAGACCGTCAGCTGGCCGACAATGACAGGCACCGATGAGGCGGACGTGCGTTCGGTGATGAGGAAGGGCAGTGCAGTTCCCTGGGCTGCCTGGGCTTTCAGGGACCGGACCATCTGCCGGTAATCCGGCAGGCCGCCGCCAGGCATCGGGTTCGAAGCCTCCCACGGCGCCAGCCATTCATTGTTGCGCGCCCGCACCTGGGTCCAATCTTTTTTGTCCCGGTACCGGATGGGGCGCAGGACCAGGTCGCCGCACTCCAGCGTTACGGGCCAGATGGGTCCTGAGCGCACGGCAGTTACTTGGCGAGGCCGGCAGTGAAGCCCGGCAGCCATTCCCGGAGCCCGGGGCCGAGGTCATCGCTGTCAATGGCGAGTTGAACGCAGGCCTTCAGGTAGCTGAGCTTGTCCCCGGTATCGTACCGGCGGCCGCGGAAGACCACGCCGTAGACGCCATGGCCTTCGGCATCCCCCGCAGCGAGCTCCTGCAGAGCGTCCGTCAGCTGGATTTCGCCGCCGCGGCCCGGACCTGTGCGCTCCAGGACTTCGAAAACAGCCGGGTGGAGAACGTAACGCCCAATGACGGCGAGGTTCGACGGCGCCTCGTCCACGTCCGGCTTTTCGACAAGCTTGTTGATCCGGACGTATCCTTCGCCGTCAATTTCTTCAACATCGGCGCAGCCATATGCGCTGATCTGGGACGGCTCCACCTCGATGAGTGCCACCACGGACCCGCCGGTCTTGGCCTGGACGTCGATCATGGTGCTCAGGAGTTCGTCCCGGGCGTCAATGAGGTCATCGCCGAGGAGAACCGCAAAAGGTTCGTTCCCGACATGCTGCTTGGCGCGGAGGACCGCATGGCCGAGGCCGTTTGGGTCTCCTTGGCGGACGTAGTGGATGTCGCCGAGGTTGCTGGCTGCCTGAATGGATTCGAGCTTTGCGGTGTCACCCTTGGCGGACAGGGTGTCCTCCAGCGAGGGAACGCGGTCGAAGTGGTCCTCGAGCGCGCGCTTGTTGCGGCCGGTGATCATGAGGATGTCGTTCAGGCCCACCTTCACTGCCTCTTCCACCACGTACTGGATAGCAGGCTTGTCCACCACCGGCAGCATTTCCTTGGGCATCGCCTTCGTTGCAGGCAAAAACCTGGTGCCAAGGCCGGCGGCAGGAATAACGGCCTTACGAACTGTCTGCTGAGTGGTAGTCACTGCACTAATCTAACGGCAGAGCGATTCATTCAGTAATTAGGGAGCGGTATGTCCGGGGACAACAGAGAAACCAAGGAAAGCATCCGCGCTCTCCACCGTGAGCGCCGTGCCGCGACCGATAACGGCCAGCGGGACAAGGCCGGCGCCACCCTCGCCCTCCACGGCTCTGCCTGGGCACAGCAGTTGGCAGGTGGCACGCCGTCGACGTTCTGTGCATATCTGGGTGTTGTGCCGGAGCCGCCCACCTTGCCCCTGCTCCAGGAGCTGCACCGGCTGGGGCACAGGGTCCTGCTGCCGGTCTGTGAACCCGGCAGGCGATTGAGCTGGGCGGACTGGACGCCCGC
Source organism: Arthrobacter sp. HMWF013 (assembly GCF_003061105.1). Taxonomy (GTDB): domain Bacteria; phylum Actinomycetota; class Actinomycetes; order Actinomycetales; family Micrococcaceae; genus Arthrobacter. The sequence goes on along the minus strand of NZ_QAIQ01000682.1, from coordinate 17,736 downwards.
CGTCGAATTTGTCCGCAGCCGTTTTGCCCCGGTCCTGGAACCCGCCGGACCGCGCCACGGCCTCGGGATCATGGCGACGGTGTCCGCGCTCTACATCCCCGCGACGGCGGTGGACCGGAGCGGCAACCGGATCGGCCAGGGCGGCGGCTACTACGACGTCCTGCTCGCGTCCCTGGATGGTCAGGGCCTGGACATCCCGCTGGCAGCCATCGTCTTCGATTCAGAGCTGCTGCCGGCCGGAAGCATTCCCGCTGAGCCCTTTGACCGGAAAGTTCCGGCGGCCCTGACACCGTCAGGATTCGTCAGGCTGGCTGAGGGTTCCTGAGTAAGGTATCGCCTCGAAGGTGGTACCCGGAGGGGATGCTAGAATTAGCAGTCAGGCCCTGCGACTGCTAATGACCGGTTGATTCCGCTTCACGCAGCACGGGACCTCTGTTTTGTCCAAGAGGAGGAGCACCAGTGCCCACGTATGCGTACGCCTGCAAGGATTGCGGCCATGCCTTCGATATTTTCCAGTCGTTCACGGACAGCACCCTGACGTCCTGCCCTGAGTGCCAGGGAGCCCTGCGCAAGAAGTTCAACAGCGTGGGCGTCGTGTTCAAGGGCTCCGGTTTCTACCGCACCGATTCCAGGGACGCCAAGGGAAGCACAGTTTCTGCCGCACCCGCTGCTCCGGCTGCGCCTGCAGCCGCACCGGCACCGGCTGCCGCCGCAAGCTGAAGCCCGCCTCCACTGCTGTGGCAGGCAATGTCCGACGCCGGCACCACCGTTGTCCACATAGGAACCTTTGCGCATGGTGGGCTTAGTCCCGCAACCGTAGCGTGGTTCCCATGCCCGCCACCGTTTTCCACCGCAGCCGCGGATCCGCCCCGCCCGGGCGCCAGGTCCGTCGCCAGCACCCGTCCACCCGTACGGGCCGGCGGCGAGGCCATCGGCTGTCGTCCTGGCTCAGCCGGAA
>NZ_QAIQ01000682.1:5597-16768 GCF_003061105.1 Arthrobacter sp. HMWF013 | reverse complement strand
GGATAACGGTCCACCAGCTCACTCCCCCGCCCGCAGACACCGTGACAGCCCTGGCTGCTGCGCGGGATCTGCCCGCGGGCACGGCCTTGGCAGGCAGCGATCTGGTGCCAACGCCGATCCCCCAGCGGCTGATGACAGCAGGGTCTGTGACCGACCGCAATCAGGCAACGGGCAAGCAGTTGGCCGCCCCCTTGCGGAAAGGCCAACTCCTTACCGATGCGCAGCTTCTCGGACCCGGCCTCCTGGCCGGCACTCCCCCGGGCTCGGCCGCAGTGCCCCTGCGGATGGCGGACCCTTCCTCCATCCAGCTGGTATCGCCGGGGCAGCTGGTCAATGTAGTCATGACCGGGGCCAATGGCTACGACCAACAGTCCCCCTCGGAGGTGCTGGCCTCCTCCGTCGCGGTCCTGTGGACATCGGGCCAGGGCGGCCAGACGGGCCAATGGCTCGGGACCGGTGAGACCGAAGGGCTGATCGTGGTGGCGGCTTCCCCGGACCAGGCCGCCCGGCTGGCGGGCGCCTCAACCCAGGGAAAGCTGTTCTTCGTGCTGGTAGGGCCTTAGCATGCGGCGGCGTGATGCAACCGTACCCGGCGGCTTAGCCCCAATGCGGCGGCTTGTTTTCCTTCAGCCACTCATCGTGATCGTTGTCCGGGCCATCGCCCCAGGCTTTGGGGTCATCTTCGGCAGCCTTGTTCGGCAGTATTCCTTCGGGGCGGGCCTGCTGCCGGTCCTTCGCAGATTCCTGCGCCGGGTCCGTCTCAGGTTCCTGCCCCTGATCCTGCCCATCGGCCTGACCGGTGTTCTGCGGGTTCACTGCATCCGCCTCCTTGCTCTCCAGGCGTGTTGCCCCGTCCTCGTTCCTGTACCTGGCTGCCGGGCGTTCGTGGTCTTCGGCTCCAACCGCACCCAGCGCGAGCGGGTCCACGTCCTCGTCGAAGAAGCCAGCCGCAGAAGTCCGCCCCGGCAACAGTACGTTCTCCAGCCCCAAGTATCCTCCGATCCTGTCCGCGCAGGCGGACGGGTCGGTGAACACCTCGATGGTCCACAGCGGCATGTACCGCCATCCCAGCCGTTCCAGGAGCTGCGGGCGGAGGCGGCTCCGCTCCCGGACGCTCATGGTCCGGTAGACCTCCGTACCATCAGATTCGATCGCCACCGGCCGCGGAACTTCTGCATCGTCCTGCCCCATGGTGCTCAGGGGGTCGGCCGCCGCCACCACGTCAATGACGCCGTCGTACTGGTGCCACACACGGGCACCACGTGCACGCAGCCTGTCGCCCAGATCGGCAACCAGCGGATCTGCCCCGAGAGCCTGCTCGCTCGCCGCAGCCCTGGAGGCCGGCGTCCCGAGATCGGTCTTCCCGGCAATCTCGCGGTTCAGGAGCTCGTAGAAGTCAACGGCTCCGTGCGAGAGGCGGGTATGGTCCAGGTCTTCCGGCTGGAAGCATGTCAGCACGTGCAGGGATCGCCGTGCCCGGGTCATTGCCAAGGCAAATTTCTCCCTGCCACCCTCGGCGGAGAGCGGTCCAAAGTTGTGCAGGGCACGGCCGTGCGGGGTGCGGCCGAAGCCGGGGGAAAAGATGACGTGGTCGCGGACCAGGCCCTGCGCCCGTTCAAGGTCAACCACACGGAACGATTCCGGTCCTGCACTGAAGAAACTGGCCAGGCCCGGGTGGTTCGGCAGCTGAAGCCGGATGGCCTCACCGATCCGGGCAGCGTGCCGCAGGCTGGCCGTGACCACAGCCAGCGAGGTGCGCGAACGCATCCGCGCGTGCTCAAAGACCAGTTGCACCACCTTGTTGACTTCTGCAACAACGGATTCGACGCCTTCATGATCCGCGCTCGGCAGGCCCGTCCCGTCAGGCAGGTACTCCACCAGCAGTGCGCGGTCCAGCCCCGTGGCCGCCTGGCCCTCCGGGAGCCGGCGGAGGCCGCCGTCGTAGTGGTTCTTGCTGAGCTGCAGGACCAGGTCCTCGTCCACTGCCCGGTAGACAAAGTTGAGCCGCCAGACAGGCAGCACCGAAGCAAGTGCAGAGAACGCGCTCTCGACGCGCTGGTGGGCCGATTCGCCGGCCGCGAGGCGCTCCACGCCTACGGTGAAGGTCCGGGGGCTGGCAATCTTGGCGTCACCGAAGGCGATGACCTGTTTTGCCCGGGCGATGGAGGGCAGGACAGCCTGCAGGGACGTCGCCTCGGCATCCAGGATGACCACTGCATCGAAACGCTGTTCCGCCGGCAGAAGCCCTGTCATGAGGTAGGGGCTCACCGACCATACCGGGACCAGCTTGGGGACCAGCTCCGGGGCCTGCGCAGTCAACGCGGCGAGCGTCACCCTGCCGTCCTTGAGCAGGCTCCGCAGCAACTGGGCCTGACGCGGGTGTTCGGCCAGTGCGGCCTGCCACCGCCCGGCGAGATCCCAGCGAAGGCGCGCGGCGCCGCTGGCAATGTGGGCGTTGTCCGCAAGGCGGTATTCGGCTTCAAGCTGACGGAGGGCGTCGCCGTCGGACATGGCAAGGTAGTCGTCGCCACTGATCATGGCTTCCAGGGCGGACTGCCACCAGGCAAGTTCCAGCTCAGCGGCCACACACTCGGCGTGAACTTCACGGTCGGCAAGATCGGCGAGAAGCTCGCCCAGCCCGTGCTCGCGCATGTTCTCGACCAGGAGCGTGCGCTCGGGAAGGGTTTTGAGCGTCTGGGTGTCCGCCACCAGCCGTTCCAGGCGTTCCATCAGGTCCTCATAGCGGGCCGTGGCCAGCGAACCGCCGGCTTCGGTATGCCGCAGCGCGTCACCCAGCTGGCTCAGCTCACGGTCCAGCGATCGGTACATGACGTTCATTTCGGCAAGCCCCGAAGGAACTGCAGGGTGGCGCTGGGAGGTGGCGTAGCCGGACCAGAGGGCGCGCTGCTCCTGGACCAGCACAAGGGAGCTGTGGAGGTCGGCAATGTGCACACCCGGGCGGACATACTCCTTGGCCACCCGGCGCAGCCGGGAACGCTGCATGGAGGCCATGTCGATGTTCCGCTCACGCCGCCACGCGGAAGATGCCGTAGCCGAGATGAGGTCGTGGACAGGCCTGTCGAAGATGTCCGGCGTGAACTTGTCCAGGCTTTCCCGGACGGCCATCAGGAGTTCAAGCTGCTCGCCCCACTCGGCAAAGGATGTTCCCAGCCGGATCTCCGCGTGTTCGGCCACGCTGTTCATCTTCTCGCGCAGCGCAGGCAGGTTCTTCGCGACAGAGCGGGCGAGTTCCTGGGCCTCCTCGGTCTCCTTCCGGGTGAGGAGCCTTGCCCCGTGCCACGGGCTGGTGGTGGAGGCCCGGCTGAAGCTGCCAAGCTCGGCGGCCCGCTTGAGCCGGCCCGCGAGTTCATTCCGGTCACGGATGCTGTCGAGCACACTCCGCTTGAGCCGCACCGTGGTGGCAGGGGAAGGGTGGATGGAGGTCAGCTCAGCCAGTGACTGCATGGCCTGGTACGGCGAGCATCCCCAGCGCTGCCGGACGTTGTGGAGCGAAGCCACGTGGTCCATGAGGGCGTGGCGGTGCTCTGTGAGGGTCTTGTGGAGGTTCCCCAGCTGCGGTTCGAGGGATTTCTCGTTCCGGACGATGGCCCGCACCAGCTGGGCCTTGAGCTGCTGGGGTGTGGCTGTGCCGGACAGCTGGAACAGGATGGATTCCAGGCCAAGGGATTCCAGCTGCGCTGAAACTTCGTTCAGGCTGGCGCGGCGGTCACCGACCACCAGCACCGACCGTCCGGCGTCCACAAGGGCGCCGATGGTGTTGATGGCGGTCTGCGTCTGCCCCGTGCCCGGAGGGCTGCTGACCACCAGCGACTCACCGGCACTCGCAGCATCAAGGACGTACTGCTGGTCCGGGTCGGCGTCGAGCAGGAGGAGTTCATCGGCCGGGTGGCGCTTATCCACGCCCGGGAACCGGGAAGGGTCCGGCTCTTCCACGTCAAGGACTTCCCCGTTGCCGCTCCTGGCCAGTGCGGCCACCAGCGGGTTGGACTCGTTGATCCAGGGGTCATCAAGGTTGCCGGACAGATCGGCGAAGGTCGAGACCAGCAGGTTGTGCTGCGCTTCGGCGCCGTGGATGGGCCTGATAAGGGTGGCGAGCCGGTCCAGGACGGGCTGCGGGTCGAAGCGGGCGGTGCTGTATGCGAGGCGGGTGACGGCGTTGACGTCGAAGACGATGCCGTGCACGTTTTTCAGGTGGCGGACCAGGGCAGGGTTGATGTGGGCCTGCTCGGTGAGCTGCAGTTCGTAGTCGTCTTCGCCCGGGCGGACAGTCAGCGAGATCGCGGTGAGCATGACCGGGGAGGAAACACGCTGGGGTTTGCCGCCCACCGCAGAGGTCCACACCACGGTGCCGGCGGAGAGATACCCGGCATCAATGCCACGGTCATTGGAGAGTTCGAAAATTTTGGAGCGGATGTTCCGGGATGCCCGGGCAGCCACCACGTACTGCTGGTGGTCGCGGATCAGGGTGGACAGCCGTGTGCGGCGGCCGGCCATCAACTGGGCCAGGCCCGACGGGTGGGCGTGGGTCAGGTCGATGGAGCCTTCGGGGGTTTTGGTGAATCGAAGCATGGTGTCTGCCCCGGTGACGGGCTTGAGCCCGGACAGCCACTTTCCAAATTCCTCAGAACCCTCCGGGTGGCCTTGACCAACTGACACTACTGCCTTCTTTTCTGCGTTTGCACGTGACGCCCTGGACCATACCGGCATGCTTTCGAGAGTAGCCGCAAAGATGCCGGGATCAGCGACCGCAACACTGGTGGGTGCCAAATTAGGGGGATTCTCTCAGGATAAAAAGAAGTGGCCGGTCTCCGTCAGACGGAGACCGGCCACTTACAGTGCTATTCCCACTCGATGGTGCCCGGCGGCTTGCTGGTCACGTCCAGCACCACCCGGTTGACGCCGTCCACCTCGTTGGTGATGCGGTTGGAAATGCGGGCCAGCAGGTCATAGGGAAGCCGGGACCAGTCCGCTGTCATGGCGTCCTCGGAGGAGACGGGACGGAGCACGATCGGGTGCCCGTACGTCCGTCCATCGCCCTGGACACCCACACTGCGGACATCGGCCAGCAGAACCACGGGCATCTGCCACACCTCGTTGTCCAGCCCGGCCGCCGTCAGTTCGGCGCGCGCAATGGCGTCCGCCTTCCGAAGCAGGTCAAGGCGTTCCTGGGTGATGTCGCCAACGATCCGGATTCCCAGGCCGGGGCCCGGGAACGGCTGGCGGCCCACGATTTCCTGGGGCAGGCCCAGCTGCGCGCCGACTGCACGCACCTCGTCCTTGAACAGTGCCCGCAGCGGTTCCACGAGTTCGAACTGCAGATCTTCCGGCAGGCCGCCCACGTTGTGGTGGCTCTTGATGTTCGCGGCACCTTCGCCGCCGCCGGATTCCACGACGTCCGGGTACAGGGTGCCCTGGACCAGGAACTTGATCTTTTCGCCGTGGGCCGCAGCCTCGGCGATGATGGCCAGCTCAGCCTCTTCGAACGCGCGGATGAACTCGCGGCCGATGATCTTGCGCTTGGTTTCGGGATCGCTGACGCCGGCCAGCGCCGACAGGAAGCGCTCCTGCTCGTTGGCCACGTAAAGCTTGACGCCGGTGGCTGCAACGAAGTCGCGTTCCACCTGCTCGGCTTCGCCTTCGCGGAGCAGCCCGTGGTCAACGAACACACAGGTCAGCTGGTCACCGACTGCGCGCTGGACCAAAGCCGCGGCGACAGCGGAGTCAACGCCGCCGGAGAGGCCGCAGATAACCCGGGCATCGCCGATCTGCTTGCGGATCCGGTCCACCTGCTCCTCGAGGATGTTCCCCGTGGTCCAGTTGGGCTCCAGCTTGGCGCCCTTGAACAGGAAGTTCTCGAGAACCTGCTGGCCGTAGGCGGAGTGCTTGACCTCGGGGTGCCATTGGACGCCGTAGAGGGACTTCTCTTCGTTGGCGAAAGCGGCAACTTCAGCCCCGGCGGTGGTGGCGAGCACCTCGAACCCTTCGGGGGCCTCGTGCACCGAGTCGCCGTGGCTCATCCAGGTGTTCTGCGCCTGCGGCATACCTTCGAGCACCGAGCGGCCTTCGCCGAGGATGGTGGTCTGGGTGGAGCCGTACTCGCGCAGGCCGGTCTTGTCGACCTTCCCGCCCAGCGCGTTGGCCATTGCCTGGAAGCCGTAGCAGATGCCGAAGACCGGGATGCCGGCTTCGAAGAGGTCTGCACCGACGGAGGGCGCGCCGTCCGCGTAGACGCTGGCCGGGCCGCCGGACAGGATGATGGCAGCGGGGTTCCTGGCCAGGAGTTGCTCGGTGGAGTAGGTATGCGGAACCACTTCCGAATACACATTCGCTTCCCGGACGCGGCGGGCAATCAGCTGCGCGTACTGGGCACCGTAGTCAACAACCAGCACCGGCTTCTGGGAAGTCTGGGATGCAGTGGGAGTAGTCACCGTACTAGCCTACTTGGCACCGTCCCGGGGCCGCACATTTGGGGCCGTCCGTGTGACGGAGCAGACTCGGTTTTCTTCAGTACCGCTGGGCTGCCTGCGGGTTGGCGGCCAGTTCAGCTTCCACCTCGGCGTGGAACTTCTTTTCCACGATGAAGGACAGGAAGGGGACCACGCCGCCCAGTGCCAGCAGGATGAGCTTCAGGAACGGCCACCGCATGAGCGTCCACAGCCGGAAGTTGGAGATCAGGTACACCACGTACATCCAGCCGTGCACAATCAGCACACCCACGGAGATGTTGGCGCCGCCGATCACGCCCTGCGGTTCGGCGTCGGCGAACCCCAGGCCGAACGGCTGGCCGGTGACGGCGTTGGTGCCGCCGGCAAACAGGTACTGGCCAAAGCCATACCGGGCCACCAGCTCCGCGCACAGGAGCAGCAGCATGCCGCCGGTGAGGTAGGCCAGGACCTTGTAGAACTTCAGGGCCGACCGGATCTGCGGCTCTGTTCCGCCGAAGCGGCGCTTCTTGGCCTTTCCCTGCGCAGTCCCCTGCTGGATGGCCGGTTTCGGTTCAATCATGGCGTTACCTTTTGTTGGTGCGGTTCAGGAGCAGCGGGGTTGGGCGCCGCCTGGTGGTGGGCTTCGTCGTCGAGTTCCTCTTCGAGGTCCCGCCGGTAGTCGTCCTTGACCAGCCGCCACCAGATGAACAGCGCGAAGCCGGCGAAGACCACCCATTCCAGTGAGTAGAAGAGGTTGAGCCAGTTGACCTTTTCGGCGGGCGGCTGGGGACCGATTTCCAGCGGCAACAGGGCCCCGGGGACCGCGGCCGCGCTGACGTCGGTGCCGTCAGCCACTTCGCTGGTGGCGGCTACGAAGCCCGGGTAGCTGCTGACATCCCAGTAGTTGATGAGTTCGGCAACGGATACCGCGGAAGCACGCCCGGGCCCAGGTGCCGTGGCCGGCAGCGGTGATTCTGACGGCAGCAGCCGTCCGGTAAGTTTCACGGCGCCCGACGGCGGTGCGCCGGCGTCGTCGGGATCGGCAACCCAGCCGCGGGCCACGGGGATCCAGGTCTGTGCGGTGGCGGCTGAGCCGTTGAGCGCTGGTGCGCCGGTCACGGCAAAAGCGGAAACCACCCAGTAGCCGCTCCGCCCGTTCTTCAGCCGGTCCGGCACCAGTACCTGTTTGGCGGGATCGTAGGATCCGTCGGCGGTGACCATCTGATCAGCCACCGAACCGGGGAAGAAATCGCCCGGCTGAAGTGTGGCGGTGAGCGCCTTCACCTGTTCGGTGGCAGGGTTATCCGGGACTTCGGGAGTGGTGGACCGCCCGAACTGCCACTGGCTGAGCAGGACGAACACCCCGGAGATGAGGATCGCGAAGACCAGGCCTGCGATCCATCGGGGCTTAAGGGCTGTTTTCCACACGTCTTAACCGTACTTCGTTCCGCTGTAGAACAACTAAACGCGGCGTTCGCTGCGCAGAGTGGGGCAACAGCGTCCCTGCGTGGCGACGGAGTCGACACGAAAGGGCTGCCCCCATCTCAGTGGTCGAAGAACACCAGGCTGGAGTTGATGAGCTCGGCAATGACTTCGGCATCGTAGGCCCGCCGCAGCGACTCCCGGAAGGACTCCTTGGACAGCGAGCGCGCCAGCGTGGCGAGGACTTCCAAATGGTCTGAGAACGAGCTCGCCGGGGTGGCGATCAGCAGGATCACCGTGGCGGGCCCGTCGGCGGCACCGAAATCCAGGGCGTGCCCATACCTGGTGATCCCCACGGCGATGGAGGTCCGCGAGACGAATTCACTGCGCGCGTGGGGCAGGCCGATGCCTCCCGGGAGGCCGGTGGCAAGCTGGTGCTCACGTGCGTTGACATGCGCCAGGAAGCCGGGCAGGTCCGTGACGCGGCCGGCCGCGAAGAGACGTTCCGCGAGCTGCGTTGCAGCGTCCGCCTTGTCCGATGCCTCCAACTCGAGGAGATCACCATCTCGGGGGTGGTGAGATCGGCATCGTACCGGTCAAGTGGTTCCGCCAAGGCGAGTCCCTTCAGTCAGGAGAGAAGTGCTGATGCGCGCAGCCCTTCAGCGCAGGGGAACGATGTCGTCGACGCCGAGGCGAGCGGCGTCAGCTGATTCGTCGTCCGGCTGCTGCTGGCTGAGCCGTTCGGCTTCAACGCGTGCAATGTAGTGGTTTATCTCGCGTTCGCGCTGTTCGTCGCTCCAGCCAAGAACTTCACCCATCAGTTTAGCGACCACAGGCACCGCCGTGACACCGCGGTCCCAGGACTCGATGGAGATGCGGGTCCTGCGCGTCAGCACGTCATTGACATGCCGGGCGCCCTCGTGGGTCGCGGCGTAGACAGCCTCTGCCTGCAGGTAGTCGTCGGCGCCGGGCAACGGCTCTGCCAGGGAGGGGTCGCGGGCGATGAGGTCCAGCACCTCCGGCGTCATGGAACCGTACCGGTTGAGCAGGTGCTCGATCCGGGCCACGTGGACTCCGGACTCTTCGGCGGTCCGGTTCCTGCGGTTCCAGGCGGCCTTGAAGCCGCTGGCCCCCAGCAGCGGGATGGTTTCCGTGCAGCTCGGCGGGACACGCTCATCCATGGTGCGGGTGGCCTCGTCAACGGCGTCCTTGGCCATGACCCGGTAGGTGGTCCACTTGCCGCCGGCCACCACCACCAGGCCCGGTACGGGGTGGGCCACGATGTGTTCGCGGGAAAGCTTGGCGGTGGAGTCGTTCTCACCGGCCAGCAGCGGACGCAGGCCTGCGTAGACGCCTTCAACGTCCTCCCTGGTCAGCGGGCGCTTGAGGACCTGGTTGACGTGGTCAAGGATGTAGTCGATGTCCTTGCTGGACGCCGCCGGGTGCGCCTTGTCCAGGCTCCAGTCGGTGTCGGTGGTGCCGATGATCCAGTGCCGCCCCCACGGGATGACAAACAGCACAGATTTCTCGGTGCGGAGGATCAGCCCCACTGTTGACTGGAAACGGTCGCGGGGCACCACGAGGTGGATGCCCTTGGACGCCCGGACCTTCAGCTGGCCACGGTCGGTGACCATGGCCTGGGTTTCATCGGTCCACACCCCGGTGGCATTGATGACCTGCTTGGCCCTGATATTGAACTGCGAGCCGTCCTCGTGGTTGACCACCTTGGCCCCGACCACGCGCTCACCTTCACGGAGGAAACTCACCACAGCCATCTGGTTGACCGCATGGGCGCCGTAGTGGGCCGCTGTCCGGATCAGGTTGGCCACGTACTTGGCGTCGTCCACCTGGCCGTCGTAATACCGGATGGAGCCCACGAAGGCACCCTTTTTCAGGCTGGGGGCAGCCCTGAGCGTGCCCCGCCGGCTGAGGTGTTTGTGGAACGGCACACCGCGGCTGTGGCCGCCTGAGATCGACAGCAGGTCATAGAGCGCGATCCCGGCCCCTACGTAGGGCCGCTCAAGGAAGGGTTTGGTGAGCGGATACAGGAACGGCACGGGACGGGCCAGGTGCGGGGCGAGTTCGGACAGCAGCAGTCCGCGCTCGTGCAGCGCCTCCTTGACCAGCCCAAAATCCAGCATTTCAAGGTAGCGGAGCCCGCCGTGGATCAGTTTGGAAGACCGGGACGAGGTCCCCGCCGCCCAGTCGCTTGCCTCCACGATTCCCACGCTGAGGCCGCGTGTCACAGCATCCAGGGCCGCTCCGGTGCCGACAATTCCGCCGCCCACGATGAGGATGTCCAGTTCCTTGCCGGGCAGGGCGGTTGCCTTGAGCCGGGCAATGGATGCTTCCCTTGCCTCGGGGCCGAGGGCCCCCCGCTGGTTTGGAACACTGCTCATCGAACGCCTCCGTTGCCGCTGCTACCGGTCGTAAACCACCCTACTTCGTTGCCGCATGGTTGGGCATGCGGCTGCGCCAGGCGTGGAGTGTCAGTTACCCGAGTACGGCGAAACCACGACGTCCACGCGCTGGAACTCCTTGAGGTCCGAGTAACCGGTGGTGGCCATCGACCGGCGCAGGGCACCGATCAGGTTTGAGGTGCCGTTGGTGTGGTGGCCCGGTCCGAACAGGACCTCTTCGAGCGGCCCCACCGTGCCCACGTTGGCGCGGTCCCCGCGGGGCAGTTCCAGGTGGTGGGCCTCCTGGCCCCAGTGCCAGCCCTTGCCCGGAGCCTCTTCCGCCCTGGCGAGGGCACTGCCCAGCATCACGGCGTCGGCGCCCATGGCGATTGCCTTGACGATGTCGCCGGAGCTTCCCATGCCGCCGTCGGCAATCACATGGACGTAGCGCCCGCCGGATTCATCCATGTAGTCGCGGCGGGCGGCCGCGACGTCGGAGATGGCGGAGGCCATGGGCGAGTGGATTCCCAGGGCCCGCCGCGTGGTGGTGGTGGCTCCGCCGCCGAACCCGACCAGGACGCCGGCGGCGCCGGTCCGCATCAGGTGCAGCGCGGGGGTGTAGCCTGCCGCGCCGCCCACAATGACGGGCACGTCCAGTTCGTAGATGAACTGCTTGAGGTTCAGCGGTTCGTGGTCCTTCGAGACGTGCTCGGCAGAGACAGTGGTGCCGCGGATGACAAAGATGTCGACGCCGGCGGCCACCACGGTCTTGTAGTGTTCCTGGGTGCGCTGGGGCGTCAGGGATCCCGCAACGGTGACGCCGGCGGCCCGGATTTCAGCCAGCCTCGAGGTGATGAGTTCCGGCTGGATGGGGGCGCGGTAGAGCTCCTGCATGCGGCCGGTC
>NZ_QAIQ01000682.1:0-5587 GCF_003061105.1 Arthrobacter sp. HMWF013 | reverse complement strand
GTCCAGAGGCCCTCAAGGTCCAGCACGCCAAGTCCGCCGAGCCTGCCAAGGGCGATGGCCGTTTCCGGAGACATGGCCGAGTCCATCGGGGCGGCGATCACCGGCATGTCGAACTTATAGGCGTCGATCTGCCATGAGACAGACACGTCCTTGGGGTCGCGGGTGCGACGGTTGGGGACAATCGCAATGTCATCCAGGGAGTAGGCACGACGCCCACGCTTGCCACGGCCGATCTCGATCTCGTAAGTCACTGCTCTAGGTTATCCCAGCGGCGCCGCTCCCCCGGGACCCGGCGGCATAGACTGGGCCCACGCCAGCGGGGTGCCCTGGCCGAACTGCAAGGTGAGGGTGCTGGTGGGGATGGGCAAACGCTGGATCTTCGACGGGCACATCGCCGGCATCGGCACCGCCACGGGACTGCGGGCGGTCGTGGGCCTCTGGCAGCAGTCCCCCTTCGGGGCCTTTGCCGACATCATGGTCCAGCACCCCTCAGGGCACCGTGTGCTGCTCGCCCCCACACGGGAAGTGGCCGGCTTCATCTCCTTCACGTACAGCTTTGACGAAGTCATGGTGGTGGAGGTGGGCGCACGCCTGGCAGATGGGCAGTTAAAGGTCGACGCCGGCCCGCTGGGGCTGCGGGCCGGAATGGGACGCAGGACCCTCCTTGGCACCGCGTTACTGGCAGTGCCGCGGCCCCTCGCCGTGCATCCGGCATGGTTGCGGGCGATCAGTCCTGCCGCCGCAGTGCTCAGCCCGGGCGCCCGGACCTCGGGAACTGCCGGCAGCGGCAGGCGTGAGTATTACGGGGTCAGCGATCTGCACCACATCAGCTCCGCCGTCGTGAGCTGGGACGGCGTGGACGCCGGGGCACTGGCTCCCGTCCGGCCCGGTGTGACCTTCGGGTTCAGCAGCGTCCCGCCGCGGCCCAGCCTTGCCCGGGTCCGCACCACCGTGGTGGAACCAGTTTCAGACCCCTTCTGACTCCTCAACACTCAACTGGGATTCGAACATCCTGAAGTAGCGGCCCCGCATGGCCACCAGTTCCTTGTGCGTGCCCTGCTCCACGATCCGGCCGTCCTCGAGCATGTAGACGATATCGGCCTTTTCGATGGTGGCGAGCCGGTGGCTGATGGCGATGATGGTGCTGCCGCGGTCGGCGAACAGCCGGGTGAAAATGCGGTGCTCGGCGAGCGCGTCGATGGCCGAGGTTGGCTCGTCCATCACCATGAATTCGGCGTTCCGGTAGAAGTTCCGAGCCATGGCGAGCCGCTGCCACTGCCCGCCGGAGAGTCCGCTGCCCTTCCGTCCGCGCGGATCCTCCATCCAGTTGCTGACGTGGTTGTCCAGGCCGTTGGGCAGCTTGTTGATGAACTCAAGGGCCTCGGCGTCTGCCGCCGCCCGCCGGATCCGGTCATCGTTCCGTGGCGAATCGACGTCGCCGAAGCGGATGTTGTCCGCAGCTGTAGCAAACTCGTACTTCAGGAACTCCTGGCTCAGCACGGCCAGATGGCGGTGCCACGAGGTGACATCGACGGCGGCGAGATCGACGCCGTCGAGCATTACCTGCCCGGAGTCCGGGGCGTACAGCCCGGCCAGGATCCTGATCAGGGTGGACTTTCCGGCGCCGTTCTCCCCCACGATGGCAATGTGCTGGCCCTCCCGGATGGTCATGCTGATGCCGCGGATCACTTCCAGATCGCTGCCGGTGTAAGTGAAACGGATGTCCCGGAGCTCGACGGTCTTAGGTGCCTGCAGCAGCGGCGGGGCATGGCTGGAGTGGACCGGCAACGCCATGAACACCTCGTAGTCCTTGAGGTTCGCCAGGTCCTCGTCGATCGAGCTCAACGACGACACCAGGTTGTTGGCCGTGGACAGGGCGCGGCTGACAATCTGCTGGACGTAAAGGAACTGGCCCACCGGCTGGGCGCGGGCGATGATCTGCCCCACCACCCAGATCAGCGACACCACTTCGGCGCCATACTGCAGGGCGTCGGCGGCCAACTGCTTGGGGATATAGCGTTTCTGGAAGTCCAGGCGCCGGCGTTCGTCAGCATCCCGCAGCCGGGACCTGAAGTCCATCAGGTAGCCCACAATCCCGTACAGGCGCATCTCGGCGATGTGCTGCGGGCGGAGCAGGTTCGTTTCGATCATCCGGCGCTGGCGCCTCGAATCCACCTGCGTGTTCCAGTGGGCGATCTGTTCGCGCGAGAGCTTGAACTGCAGGTAGACGCTGGGCACAATCGCGATGAGCACAATCACCGCGATCCACCAGCTGACCAGCAGCAGGGCACCGATCGCCAGGATCACCGAGACCAGCTGGGTGAAGATCGCGGCGATGCGGTCCAGCACCCTGGCGTAGGAATCGGAGAACCGCTTGGCGCGGTCGTACAGGTCCACGGTCTCTTTGTCGTCGTAGCGCCAGAACTCCAGAGCCAGGAAGCGCTCGTACATCTGGTCGCCGACGATGGCGCCCACCTTGAAGCTCATCAGCTGCTGGATGTAGCGGTCCACGCTGCTGAAGGCACCCCAGAACAGGCCCAGGGCAGCGGTGATGATGACGTAGACAATGGCCTGCTGGCCGGCGGCGGCATCCCCTGAGTACGCGGCAGCCAGTGCCGTGGTGGTGAGTGCCGCGAAGTACGTGGTCACCAGCGGCAGCATGGCCGAGATCAGCGACCCCGCAACCTTCATCACGACGGCGGCCGGAGAGGCCCGGAAGCTGACGCGCAGCACCTGTGCCACGGCCCGGGCATAGGGCCTCAGGGCCAAACGCCGGCGCGCATCCCTCTTGGGGTTCAGTTCGGCAGGGTGGCGGGGTTCGGACATGGATTCAGCCTAGTCTGGCGGGCAGAAGCAAACAGGCCGCGGGAATGTTCCCCGCGGCCTGTGCCGGTGGTGGGCCCACGGCGCCCGGGTTCCCTGGCCGCAGCGAACCAAGGTCAGGGAGGCGCTGGGGACTAGCGTGAACCGTAGTTCGGGGCCTCCACCGTCATCTGGATATCGTGCGGGTGGGATTCCTTGAGGCCGGCAGGGGTGATACGGACGAACTTGCCGCGGGCCTTGAGCTCCGGGATGGTGGGCGCGCCGGTGTAGAACATGGTCTGGCGGAGGCCGCCCACCAGCTGGTGCGCCACGGAAGCCAGCGGGCCACGGTAGGCCACGCGGCCTTCGATGCCCTCGGGGATGAGCTTGTCATCGCCGGACACGTCAGCCTGGAAGTAGCGGTCCTTGGAGTAGGACGTGTTCTTGCCGCGGGACTGCATTGCGCCGAGTGAGCCCATGCCGCGGTAGCTCTTGAACTGCTTGCCGTTCACGAAGATCAGCTCACCCGGGGACTCGTCACAGCCTGCCAGCAGCGAACCGAGCATCACGGTGTCAGCGCCGGCAACCAGCGCCTTGCCGATATCGCCCGAGTACTGCAGGCCGCCGTCGGCGATCAGCGGAACACCGGCCGGGATGGCGGCCTTGGCGGACTCGTAGATGGCGGTGATCTGCGGAACACCCACGCCTGCCACCACGCGGGTGGTGCAGATGGAGCCCGGGCCAACGCCCACCTTGATGCCGTCGGCGCCGGCGTCAATCAATGCCTGCGCCCCCTCGCGGGTGGCAGCCTGGCCGCCGATGATGTCCACATGCGCTGCCCGCGGATCCGACTTCAGGCGGCGGATCATGTCCAGCACACCCTGGGAGTGGCCGTTGGCGGTGTCGACGAACAGGGCGTCGACGCCGGCGTCGATCAGGGCCATGGCGCGTTCCCAGCCGTCACCGAAGAACCCGATGGCTGCGCCTACGCGGAGCCTGCCTTCGTCATCCTTGGTGGCCAGCGGGTACTGCTCGGCCTTGGTGAAGTCCTTGGTGGTGATCAGGCCCTTGAGCCGGCCCTGCTCGTCAACGAGCGGCAGCTTTTCGATCTTGTTCGTAGCCAGCTTGTGGCTGGCTTCCTCACGGCTGATGCCGACATGGCCGGTGACCAGCGGCATCTTGGTCATCACGTCGCTGACCAGCCGCAGCGGGAAGTCGGCCTCCGGGACAAAGCGGGTGTCCCTGTTGGTGACGATGCCCAGGAGACGCATGCCTTCATCCACGACGGGAAGGCCGGAGACGCGGTACTGCGAACAGATCTCGTCCAGTTCCGCCAAGGTGGCCTCGGGGCCGATGGTCAGCGGGTTGGTAATCATGCCGGACTCACTGCGCTTGACCCGGTCCACCTGGTCTGCCTGGTCCTGGATGGACAGGTTGCGGTGGATGACGCCCAGTCCGCCCTGGCGTGCCATAGCGATGGCCATCCGCGATTCGGTGACAGTGTCCATGGCCGCGGAAAGCAGCGGGGTGTGGACCGTGATCCGCTTGGAGATCCGCGAGGACGTGTCGGCGTCGGACGGGATAACGTCTGTGTGTCCCGGGAGAAGCAGGACGTCGTCGTACGTCAGGCCGATGAAGCCGAAAGGATTGTGCTCGGGCTGGGTCATGAGTGCGCCTCTTACCTTTGGTTACTGGTCACGGGTAGGGGTTGCAGCTAATGACCAGCCCGTCATTACGGGACTGGTCCGTGCAGGGCCTTAACAAGTCGGTTGCTCAACACACGGGAACCATGCGTCAAAGCGTTGAGTAAATATTAGAACCTCCCGGCCGATCCCCCTATTCCGGGAGGCCAGTGTGAGCAACCGCACGCGCTATTATCAGGCCCGCGTGGGTTTCAGCCGCGTCACAACCATCACGGTCCTCCCGCAGCGCACGCACTAAGCTGGCCACAACCAGGGAAGGGAGCCGGAGTGATTGTCCAGCTGCGGGTTTGCGTGCCGGAACAGTTGTCGGCAGTAACGCTGAAGACGTGCCGGGACCACACGGGTACGGCCGAGCTGGCCTTCTTTCCCGGCGCGTCCGTGGTACCGCCAGGTGATGTCATCGAGCTCCAGATCGCCAGGGAATCGGTGGAGGCACTCCTTGAGAAACTCGATGTCCTGAAGGCCCGGGATACGGGGTCGATCCTGATCTCAATGCCCGAACTCGTACTGTCCCGGCGCGCGGACCAGGCGGAATCCTCTGCCCCGGGGGACGGTGCCGACGCCTTGATTTGGGATGAGGTTACTCGCCAGACCGGCGAGGATTCGAGGCTGACATGGAGCTACCTGGCCTTTCTCGTCCTGGCCACCCAGCTCGCTGCGATCGGCATCGTGACCAATTCGACGATCGCCATTGTGGGCGCGATGGCGGTGGGGCCGGAGTTCGGTCCCCTGGCTGCACTGGCGGTGGCAGTTGCCCGGGGCCAATGGAGGCTGGGGAGGAGGGCCGCCATCGCACTTGGCGCCGGTTTCCCGGTGGCCATGCTGCTGGCGGCCCTGACTGCCTGGCTGTCCGTCCCGCTCGGACTCTTCCCGGCCGATGTCCTGGATAAGGGGTCCGCCGTCGAGTTCATTTACCATCCGGGTCCGTATTCACTGATCGTCGCGGTCCTTGCCGGCGCCGCCGGGATGCTGTCGGTCATCAGCCGTCGTTCGGCAGCGCTCATCGGCGTCTTTATCTCGGTCACCACGGTCCCCGCGGCCGGATTCGTGGCGGTGGCGCTGGTGTTGGGCGAGTTCCAGAA